>LUZZ01000045.1 GCA_001603845.1 Syntrophobacterales bacterium Delta_01
GGACCGCGCCTTCATGCCAGGGAGCCCAGGCAAGCTGGATGCTCAGGCATTCCTGAAGCGACCAGGTGGGCATGTCGGGCGTTGCGTTCTTGTACAGATCGAAGGACTCGGCAATGGCCTTGACCTGCCAGTAGACCACGTCGGGACTTTCCGATTCGTAGGCGAAAATGTTGGGGAAGGGAAAATTGGCCGTATATACCGGTTTTTCGGGGGAGAGCCCGGCGCCCCTGGTGACCAGGTCAGGGAACGTGCCGGGGTAGATTTCGTCAAACTCTTCCCAGCCCTTCAGGTTTTCTTCTTTTTTGGGATAGGGAATCCAGTACAGACCGCCGGGCGCGGACTCCATCTCGTAGGCCACGGGCGAAGTGCTGTTGAGCGCCACCGCGTCGCAGGCTCCGTCTTTTACCGAGTTATATCCAGCGGTAAGTGAGGCGTATTCCACCTTCTTGACGTCTTCCCACGTCATCCCCACCAGGTTCAACGCCCCTTCCACCGCCGCGTTGAGAGACGGCGACCCCACGATGAAGGCCACCCTTCTGCCCTTGAGGTCTTTCAGCGTCTTGACCCCGCTGTCGCCGCGGGTGGCAACGGCAAACGTCGATTTCCGCTTGGCCATCCACACCGTCCGCAACGGTTGGGGCCCCCACTCGCGCACCGCCCAGTCTTCCGTACCCCTGCAGGCATACGTGGCGTCCGCCGCGGAGAAGAAAAAGTCCACCGCCTTCGTCCTGGCGGCCATCATCCTGCCGATTCCGTTGCCGAGCGGCAGGGTCCTGATCTTGATGCCGAATTTTTTGAGAATCCCCTCGGCCAGGGCGGTCCCCTGAACGTAGCCGGATGATCCGATGTCGTAGTTGGCCCAGCTTATCAATTCGGGCTTGGGAGGCAGTTTTTCCTGTGCCCAGGAAACGCCCGCCTGCATCGCGACCAGGCAAAACACACTGAACAGGACCGTCCAAATTCTTTGGCCTTTCATGCAATACCTCCTGTAATGTTTTTTGGGTGTCTGTTGCAGGAACCACTGTTTCAGCGGAGAAAACGCAGCAGGACGAAAAACTCTCACCGCAAGCGCCTCCATGGGGCACCCCGGCTCCAGCTTGGGGTGGTCTTCCTCCCCGGCGACATCAAATGCCGCCGATCATCGAGATGAATTCCTTCCGCCTGCCAATCGCCACGGTTTGGCTTCGCTGCTCGAAGAACATCTCATTCCCCATCAGGCCCGTGTTCGAGCAATCCACGCGCTTCGTTCCCCAAAATGCCGCGCCAACCCGGAATGCCCGGCCGGAACGAACCGGCAGGACCCCGTTCAGCGCCCCCGATGCACTTGCGTCCGGATCACCTCCTTTGCCGCTTCTTCGATGCAGATCTCCCGTCCTCTCCTCCGGCGTACCGAAGGTGCAGGAGACAGAGCGCCGGGGCCGCGTTGCCCCCGCCCCGGCGGCGGGCATAACACCACCTCTCAGGTCCGTATGGCCTTACATGGTTGAAATTCGGGTTTTATTCGCCTTGATGTGCAGCTACGATCCAGCAGAAACCGAAATTACTAACCCCTCACCCCATGACGGCGCATTCCCCAATGCGCTTCAGGAAATCGGGGACATAACCCATGGCCTGGGATGTCTCCGAGGCCATGCTCATTACCGTTCGCGCCAAGGATTCCGTTTGCCCGCCGAGGATTCGGCCGGGCTCGCCCACCAGCGCCGCGGATGCCACCACCCGGCCGGTCGAACCGAAAATCGGAGCACCGATGGCCGCGCGGGCCTGGATATGCTCTTCCCGATTTACGGAATAACCGCGTTTTCTGATCTCATCGAGTTCCGCGAGCAGATCGTCTTTGCGGGTGATCGTATTGGGCGTGTAGGCAAAAAAATCGAGCTGTGCCAGGTATTCTTCAATTTCCGTAGGAGATCGAAACGCCAGGAGCGCCTTGCCCATGGCCGTGCAGTAGAGAGGAAACCTTATTCCGAACTGTCGAACGAGAAACGGCTGCGTGCGTGGGTATACATCGAGAGTGGTGATAGCGGTATCGTGACATGGAACACTTACACGAACGATGAGATGAGTCTTGAGAGTCAAGCGGTGGGCGGGATCGACGGATTTGCGATTTATTTCAAGGCATCCCGCCATGACGACGCCCATTTCATAAATCTTCAGCCCCAACCGGTACTTTCTGGTCCCCGGGTCCTGTTCGAGAAAACCGTCCCGGGCGAGGGTCCGTACGAGGCACTGGGCGGTATTTTTGTGGATGCCGAGGGCCCTGGCGATTTCGGTAATTCCCAGACAGGGTTGAGCGACTGAAAACAACTCCAGGATAGCGAGTGCTCTGTGAACTGACTGTATGATCATATCATACTCCGTCTGACTATCTTTATCCTGCGTACATGATAGGTAAATACTGTATACAAAAAGAGCTTGTCAAGGCAAATTCCAGCTCTTTGTCCAAAGATTATTCAAGGATTGTGAAAAACGCGACGCACATTGCCTAAAAACCTCGTTCGGCACCCGCCGGGACGGCCGAACCACATCGCGGCAGAAGCTGCACGGCCTCCTGCCGGGGACGCCCCTTCCCCGGATGGAAATCCCCGCTGCCGATCTGGGAAAATGGGAGTATGATAGTTTTTCCGCGGGCATGGGGAGGCCTTATGGATGGGCTCGCCTCCAGAGGCTTCCCAGGCGTACGGATGAGCGATGGAGAATATTCGAGAAGCCATCGAAGCATGCCTTGAAGAAATGCCCGTTGCGGGGGAAGTCACGTTCATCGGTGTGCGCGACTTAACCAAGTACGTTTGCCTGCAGTTCCTGCAGTTCGAGAAATCAAACGAACCTTGACATTTTCACGGAATGTCCGTACAGTATTACTGTACATGTCAAGGAGGAACTTATGCCGATCCAAACCACCTATACACACGCAAGAGCCAAACTGGCGGCTCTCCTCGATGAAGTCACCGAGAACCAGGAAGTTGTGATCATCACTCGCCGTGGGGCGCAGGATGTGGCAATGATTTCCGCTGCGGAGCTTTCCAGCCTGACCGAAACCGCACATCTTCTTCGTTCACCGAAAAATGCCGAGCGGCTGCTCACGGCTCTCAATCGAGCGCTTGCAGGGGGCGGGGAGCCTCAAACGATAGAGGGATTGCGCCGGGAGACTGGCTTTTCGGATGAGTCGTGATGCGATTTTTCAGCCTGAGTTCATGGAAGACCTGCGCTACTGGGCGAAGACGGACCGACGCGTTGCGTTGAGGGCGTTTGATCTCATAGAGGCTATCCTCAAAAATCCTTTTGCCGGCATCGGCAAACCGGAACCTCTCAAATATCTCGCTCCCGGCACATGCTCGCGGCGCCTTACCCTGGAGCATCGAATCGTCTACCTCGTAAGGGATGATCGAATAGATTTTTTGCAGGCACGTTATCATTACTAGCATTGGTCGGAGGCCCTTACTTGGAACCTGTATGACCCAATATCACCGCTGGATGGGGCGTGTCGGCGCAGTTGGACCCTTTTCAGGCTGTTTCCGGTTGAGGTTTGTCTTGGCATCATGAATTTTTGGACCTGCCCGGAACAGTTGCCCATTGGCCTCAGTTTGGTGTATGTTCAATAAAACTCCTGCTTTCTCACGGACAAGCGACACAGGTGGGGACACGAATGACTAGACTGGAAGAACTCGAAAAGGCTGTCGATAGTTTGCCTGAGGATGAGTATCGCCGGTTCCGCAATTGGTTCATGGAAAAAGACTGGGAAAGGTGGGACAGGCAAATTGCAGAAGATTCGAGGACGGGCAGGCTTGATTTCTTGGCCGAGGAAGCCCTTGAAGCCAGGGAGAAAAGCGAACTGCGTGATCTATGACGCACCGAACAACGGACCGGTTCCGGCGATGCTATCTCAGTCTGCCCGGCGACGTCCGGAACCTTGCAGACAAGAATTTCGAACTTCTAAAGAAGGATCCAAGGCATCCTTCGTTGCAACTTAAAAAGGTCGGCGAAATGTGGTCAGCAAGAGTCGGTCAGGCTCACAGAGCATTGGCCGTAGAGGATGGCAATGACTTCATTTGGGTATGGATCGGTTCTCATGATGACTATGAGAAATTGATCAAAGGACGCTGATTACCGCCGTGGCTCGATCGTCGCCAAGGATGAATGACCGGAGAAAAAGGTATGAAAATCGTATCGCTGCTTGGAAGCCCCAGAAAGAATTCAAATAGTTCCATTATCGCAGAGCGTTTCTGCACTACAGCACAAAGGCTCGGCGCCGAAGTCCAAACCTTCACCTTAAACGATCTCAATTTCCGCGGCTGCCAGGCCTGCATGGCCTGCAAGACGAAGCTCGACAAGTGCGCCCTGGAAGACGACCTCACCGAAGTGCTGGAGGCCGTCCGGGAAACCGATGCCCTGGTCCTGGCCTCTCCCGTCTATTTCTGGGACGTGTCGGCGCAGATGAAGGCATTCCTCGACCGGACGTTTTCCTACCTGGTGCCGAATTTCCAGGACGCTCCCAGGCCGTCGCGCCTGGAACCGGGAAAGAAGATGGTCCTGATCCTCGCCCAGACGAACCCGGACCCCGACAGCTTTACCGACATTTTCCCCAGATTCGATTATTTCTTCAAAGCCTACGGCTTTACCGAAACCCACCTCATCCGGGCCCTTGGGGTCCCGGCGCCGGGGGACGTCAAAACCAGGGAAGACGTGATGAAGCTCGCCGAAACGACCGCCGAAAAAATCTGCAACGGCAAGTGATAACGATTTCCGTTCGAAGCGCTATCGAAATACCTCAAGAGTGTGGGGGCGATCCGCCCCCACCCCTTCACACCGCTTCGCAGTTCAATTGGGCGCTCCGGAAGTTTTTGTGAGGGGAAAGGGATTCGGTAGACCGCCCGCCCGAAGACCATGGATTTCGCCTACCCCTCTCCTAACGCGGCGTTCATTTCCCCGTAATTCCTGGGGTCCAGGCCGTATTTTCTCATACGATACTGCAGCGTGGACCGGGGCAGCCCCAGGAGGCTGGCCGCGCCGCCCTGTCCGCCCACCACTCCGCGGCACCGGATCAGGGCACGCTCGATGTGGCTCCGCTCGGCATCGGCCAGGGTGGTCACGCTGCCGCCCGTTCCGGCCTGCGGCGGGGAAACGTCGATGACCCTGTTGATGTCTCTGCCGGTGATCTGTTCCCCGGCCCGAAGGATAACCATCCGCTTGGCCAGGTTTTTCACCTCCCGGACGTTGCCCGGCCAGGAGTAGCGGCTGAGGCTCTCCAGCGCTTCCTGGGTGTATACGGGAGCGGGGCGGTTCATCTGCCGGGCATGGAGATCGGTCAGGCGTTCCACCAGGAGCGGGATGTCATCCCGCCGATCCCTTATGGGCGGCACGTGGATGTGGATGAGGTTCAGGCGATAGTAGAGGTCGCGGCGGAACTGGCCGGCCTTGATCGCAGTTTCCAGGTCCTTGTTGGTGGCCGATATGACGCGGAAGTTCGCCTCGATCTGCCGGTTATCCCCCACCCGCTCGAAGCGTCCGTCCTGCAAAACGTGCAGCAGCTTGGCCTGAAGCGAGGCCGGCAGATCGCCCACCTCGTCCAGGAAGACCGTCCCGCCGTCAGCCATTTCCAGCCGTCCCACCCTCTTGGAATCGGCCCCCGTGAAGGCCCCCTTGGCATGCCCGAAAAGCTCGCTTTCGAACAGCGACGGGGCCAGGGCCGGGCAGTTGATCTTGACGAAAAGGTGTTCCCCGCGCGAACTGAGATTGTGAATGCAGCGGGCGATATAGTCCTTGCCCGTTCCCGTCTCGCCCGTGATCAGCACCGTTGCGTCGGTATCGGCCACCTGTTCGACCAGGCGCATTATTTCGACCATGCAGGGCGCGGCATAGATGAAATTTCCCTGCTGGTAGTCCTCGGTGTTGGACATCAGGAAATGCTTTTGGCGCACGAGGTTGGCATTGAGTTCCTGCAGCCTGGTGTAGGCCATCATGTTATCGACGGCGATCGCCACCTGGTTGGAAACGTCGGTCAGCACCTCGATCAGTTCCGAAATGAAGGGCGGGGTCTCCCGAAAGGAAAAGTGGATGCTCCCCAGAATGCGGTTACGGACGGTCATGGGGAAGGCAAGCGTCGATTTGAGGCCGAAATCCACCATCGAACGCACGGAAAAATAGTCGGTGTAGCGGCTCAGATCATCGATGATGACGGGCTGGCCCGACTGGATCACCATGCGGCTGATGGCGCCTTTGGTGAGGGGGCGCTTGTCCTTGCACGAGATGCCCGACGGCTCGACGCCGTCGGCCACGGCGAAGTAGCTCAGGGTCTGAGTCTCGGCATCGTAGAGGTTGATGCTCAGGCGGTCATAGGGGAAGTACACTTTGAGTTCGGCCGCCAGTGCCTGGAAAAGCTCCTCGCGGGTTGTGCGGGTGATAACGGCGTTGTTGATCTTGAGTAAGAGCTGATAGCGCGTGACGGGATTCCAATGCATAGAAATCTCCCTTAAGGAAGAAGTAACACCGATCCGCTCCGCCCGCCAATTGGGGAACCATGATACTCGTTCCGAGCTCAAAAACAAGCCCAATGTTCAACACTGCCGCCTAATATTGGGCAGCCGCGGGCAGCCTCACGCGGTCCGTTTCCAGTTTTATCCTTAATAATCAGCACGTTGAATGACATGGAGAATTCAGGCACAACAATTGCTCTGATAGCTTGTGCCGTCTCCTTTTGCAAAGCAGAAAAAGTATGGACATAGAACTCAAATACGGCGATCACCAGCAGCTCCTCCAGATTCCCGAAAAGGCCCGGGCCTTCGTGTTGCGGCCGGTCAAACTACCGGTCGTTCCCGACGCGGAAAGGGCCATGGAGGAAGCGCTCTCGCATCTTTACGACAACCGCGAAAGCTTGGAGCGGCTGGTTCTGGGCGCACCTCCGAAGACCGTGGCCATCGCCGTGCCGGACGAGACCCGCCCCGCGCCGGTGCAGAAACTGCTCCCCGTGCTGCTGGGACGGCTTTACCGGGCGCTGCCCGGGCTTCATCCTTCGGAGGTGATCGTTATTGTCGGAGGCGGCCTGCACCCGCCGTTTGATTCCAACGATCTGAGAAGGCTCATCCCGGAGACGGCCGCCCCGGGGTGCAGAATCGTCTCTCACGACCCGTTCCGATCCCGCATGTGCGATTACGGCCTCACCAGCCGGGGCACCAACGTGCGCATCAACGCCGAATTTGCCGAAGCGGACCTGAAAGTAGTGATCGAACAGATCGATCCCCATCAGTTCGTCGGCTTTACCGGGGGGGCCAAGGGGGTGGTGATCGGGTGCGGCGCACCGGAAACCATTGAGCACAACCACAGCCTCCGGTCTCACGCCGGGGCCCGCGTGGGCGTGCTGGAAGGCAACCCGGTGCGGGAGGACCTGGACGAAGCCGGAAAGATGGTCGGGATCGACCTGGCGGTGGACGTGGTCCTGGACGCCGACAAGAACCTGGTTCGCCTTGTGGCCGGAGCGCCCGACGAAGTGCTGAAACAGGGCGCCGAAACTTGCGCCACGGTTTATGGCATTGATATAAGGGAGCGGTTTGATATCGTAGTCGCTTCCTGCGGCGGATACCCCAAAGACATTTGCCTCTACCAGTCTCAAAAGGGTCTCAACCTCGCCTTCCAGGCCGTAAAGCATGGGGGAAAGATCTTGCTCCTCGCGGCCTGCCCCCAGGGGGTGGGAAGCGACATTTACTTCGACTACGTATGCCAGTTCGCCACCCCGTGGGAAGTACTCGAAGATTTCCAGAAGTTCGAATGCAAGATGGAAACGCGCAGAGCGTACCTTTTCGGGCGCACGCTGACCGATTTCGATGTGCCGGTGGCTTATGACCTGGGACCGGGCATCCTGAAGAAATGCCACCTCCGGGCCGCGGACCCGTCGGTGGTCGTCGGGGAATGGGTGGAAACCTTTGAAGGGCGGCCGCGGGTGGCGGTGATACCCAACGCCAATACCACCTATTTCCGTGCCAAACACGGAAGCGCCTGGCCGGGAGCCGGCCGGGCATTATCAGCATAGGACCTCAAGACCAGCTAAACGGAGGGAACCAGATGATTCAGTTTTTGGTCCATGAAAAAACCGATAACGTCGGCGTCGCCACGGTTGATATCAAGGCCGGGGAGACAGCCCACGGTCTGTACATGGATTCCCAGGAAAAAGCAGAGATAAAAGCGCTGCAGGATATCCCCCTGGGCCACAAGATCGCTTTGAGCGATTTCAAGGCGGACGGCGGGGTCATCAAGTACGGCCACGACATCGGGAAGGTAGTCGCGGACATCAAGGCGGGAGAACACGTGCATGTTCACAATCTGAAAACAAGGAGGTGGTAATAATGAGCGATTCGAAGGTCATGGCCTACCGGCGCGAAAACGGCCGGGTAGGCATCCGCAACCATGTCGTGATCCTGCCCCTGGACGACCTGTCCGGTGCAGCGTGCCAGTCCGTGGCCGGCAACATCAAGGGGACCAAGGCCATCCCCCATTCCTACGGCCGTCTCCAGTTCGGTGAAGACCTGGAACTGTTTTTCCGCACCATCATCGGAACGGGCTCCAACCCCAACGTCGCCGCGGCGGTGGTGGTCGGGATCGAGCCGGAGTGGACCAATGTCATCGTGGAAGGAATCCGTAAGACCGGGAAGCCGGTGGAGGGATTCGCCATCGAGCGCACGGGCGACATCGGTACCATAGCCAAGGCGTCCTACAAGGCCAAGGAGTTCATGCAGTGGGCTTCGGAGCGGAAGCGTGAAGAATGCGACCTGTCCGAGGTCTGGGTATCGGTCAAGTGCGGCGAATCGGACACCACCTCCGGGCTGGCCTCCAACCCCACCGTCGGCAACGCCATCGACAAGCTGGTGGCCATGGGCTCGACGTGCTCCTTCGGGGAAACTTCCGAGATCACCGGCGCGGAAATGGTCTGCAAGGAACGGGCGGCGACTCCCGAGGTGGGCGAGAAGTTCTACAAGACATGGAACGAGTATAACGACTTCATCAACGCCAACAAGACCGACGACCTCTCCGGCTCCCAGCCTACCAAGGGCAATATTCGCGGCGGACTCACCACCATTGAAGAAAAAGCATTCGGCAACCTGCAAAAGATCGGCAAAAAGGCTCGCTACGTGGACGTGCTGAAGCCCGCCGAATCTCCCAGGGGCCCGGGGCTGTGGTACATGGACACCTCATCCGCAGCCGCCGAAGCAGTTACCCTGTGGGCGGCAGCGGGATTTGTGGCCCACTTCTTCCCTACCGGCCAGGGCAACATCATTGGAAACCCCGTCGAGCCGGTTATCAAGCTTACGGCCAATCCGCTGACCGCCCGCACCATGTTCGAGCACGTCGATTTCGACTGCTCCACCATCCTGCGCGGCGAGATGACCCTGGACCAGGCCGGAGACCAGTTGCTCGACATGTTGAAAAGAACCTGTGAAGGACGACTGACCGCCCAGGAAGTCCTGGGGCACGAAGAATTCGTACTGACCAAGCTCTACAGGAGTGCGTAGGGAGCCGGCCGGCACAAACCAGGCGCCTCCCGCGCAGAAAAGGCACCGGGAAACCGTGGCCGAATGTTCATAATTCGAAGGTTGAGAAAGCGGTGGAAACGGATTTTGCATACGGAAGATATCCGAGTACCCGCTTTAACTGGGGCGATCCCTCCCCAAAAGGGGGAGGGGTGCTTTGAGCGCTTCCGTTGCGGACGCTGGGCTGGAACCACAGCTCCGAAAAAGTCCCTGAATGGCATGTGACAATGCAGGAGGAGATTTGTATGAGACGGAAAGACACAAAAAAGAAAATTATGGTTCTCGCAGTTCTGTTGGTTGGCTTTCTTTTTGTGGCCGGCACATACGCCGCCGATGTGACTTACTTCATCATGGGCGGTGCGGGCTCCCAGGGGAGATTTTACTCGGAAGTAGCATTCCTCGCCAAGTTCTTCACCGAGAAAATGCCCGACGTCCGGGCATCCGGGGTGGTCACCCCCGGAGTATCGCGCGGCAACATCGCACGGATGCAGAAGGGCGAGATTCAGGCCGGTCGTCTGTTCGGTGACGACTATTGGGCACTTAAGTATAAGAAGCCGCCTTACGAGAAAGGCGAATACGACATAAAGGCATGGTTCAAATGCCTGCGCCAGCCCATCAGGGTCATTGCGGACATCGACATCAAGTCGATGAAGGACCTCAAGGGGAAGAAAGTCGGCCTGGGGGTCCGGGGCAGCGGGGATGACACGTTCGCCTGGCGGCTGCTCAATTTTTACGGAATCAAGGAAGGCGACATCAACGCCCAGTACGTGGGAAGAAACGTCGCCCAGAGTTCTTTCTCCAATCACCAGCTCGATGCAATCATCCTGAGCTATACCAGAGACAACTTCCAGCACCTGGGGCCTGTCTTCGCCGCACGACCGCTCGGCAAGTCATCCCACTTCCTGGCGCCGACGATGGAAGAAGCAGAAGCCTTCGCCAAGGAATGGCCCTGCTACGGTGTGGACACATTCGGCGAGCCCGCATTCGAGCAGCCCAATCTGGTCGGCATTTACATGACCACCATCATGGCCGTAAGCGGCAAGGTCAGCGAAGACCTGGTCTACAGGATGACCAAGCTGATGTTCACCAACTGGGACGAGGTACTGGAGGGGCTTCCTTGGTTAAAACCGGATAAGACCGGAAAACTGGGCCTCACCCTCAAAAACGCCATGGACATTCCGGGTGGGGCCGATTTCCATCCCGGCGCACTGAGATACTACAAAGAGGTTGGACTGATTCAATAGGAATCACGCCATTGACCGCCAAAAGCGGCAGGCAGGATCGACCCCGGATTGTACGTATACTTTGACCAGGATTTCGGAGCGTCCCGCTCTTGGAGCGGGCGCTTCCGAAGTCCCGAAAGTCTTCGACTCCAGGAGAAACGTCCATGAGCGCCAGTTGGCAAAACAAATTGATTGTTTTCTTTTCCATATTGTTAGGGCTTTTTACCTTCTATACCGCGGGATTCGGGGTAATGGTCCCCCCCGTCCAGAGAGGCGTTCATGTCGGGCTGATCATACCGCTGATTTTTCTGCTGAGGAAATCCAAGATCTGCAGGGGCTTCGCCGAAGATGTCCTCAATATCACATTGATTGTGCTTTCTCTTGCCTCCTTTGGATACTATATCCTCAACTGGGAACGCCTTTACACGGCCCCGGTCCTGAGCACGGTCGATCTGTTGATGGGCCTCGTCGGTATAGTCCTGGTCCTGGAGGCCACGCGCAGGGTGGTCGGCATCGTGATTACCGGCCTGATAGTCATGTTTATCGCCTACGCGCTTTTCGGCCGTTACATACCGTTCAATATGCTGCAACACCAGGGATTCACCCTGGAGCAGATCGTAGAACTGGTCTTCTACGGGACGGAAGGAATCTTTAGCACGCCGGTAGCGGTATGCTCCACTTTCGTCGTGATGATCGTCATATTCGGCGGCTACCTGAACGTATCAGGGGCCGCCGACTTTTTTATGAACCTCGCCAAGTCGGTTGCGGGCACCACCCGGGGCGGCCCGGCAAAAATCGCGGTCATCGCCTCCGGCCTCATGGGCATGATTACCGGCGCCACCGTGGCCAACGTAGCCACAGTCGGCTCCGTGACCATCCCGATGATGAAAAAGATGGGATACAAGGGGTATTACGCAGGCGCCGTGGAGGCCCTGTCCTCGACGGGAAGCCAGCTCATGCCTCCCATCATGGGGGCCGCGGTGTTCATCATGGTCGAATTTGTCATGGTGCCTTATTTCACCATCTGCATCAATGCCCTCTTCCCCGCCGTGCTGTATTACCTCTCGGTTTTCCTGATGGTCCATTTTCACTCCCTCAAGCTGGGACTGGAAGGCATTCCCAGGAGTGAATGTCCGAGTTTCTTCGGGGAGATCAAGAAGGACGGCTACATGCTGCTCCCCATCGTCCTGCTGGTATACCTGCTCAGCCGGTGGATGGACCCCATGTTCGCCGTCTTCCTGGCAATCGTCAGCCTGATCCTGCTCAGTTGGGTCCGTAAGGCGACCAGGATCGGTCCCAAGCAGTTCTTTGACGGGATGGAGCGGGGCGCACGGTCGATGGCGCCGCTTACGATCATCTGCGCGGGGTCCGGCATCATCATCGGCATCATGAGCATGACCGGGCTGGGCATGAGAATCGCCTTCCTGATCGAAATGCTTTCTCACGGCTACATCTTCATCGCGCTGGTCCTGACCGCCATCGTGTGCATCATTCTCGGCATGGGACTGCCGACCGTGGCCGCTTACGTGGTGCTGGCCGTGATAGTGCCGCCGGCATTGAAAAAGATGGGCGTCGATCCGCTCCAGTCCCACCTGTTTATTTTCTACTTTGCCATACTGTCCGGCATCACGCCGCCGGTGTGCACAGGAGCTTACACCGCCGCGGGCATTGCGGAAGCAGACCCGATGGAAACTGCGTTCCAATGCATGAGGCTTGGAATCGTCACGTGTCTGCTTCCATTCGTTTTCGTATACGATCCGGCCATCCTGCTGAAGGGGACCCTGCCCGATATCGTCATGGCGATCGGATTCACCGGCCTGGGCATCATGTTTTGGGCGGCCGCCATTGAAACCTACTTTTTCACCGGCCGCTTGACCCAATATCAGAGACTAGGGATGGGAGTCGCTTCCCTCTGCCTGATGGTGCCTGTCTGGTACTTCCGAATCGCCGGGTTGGCACTGGGAGTCGTGATGATCGTTTTGAACCGGTCCACCCTGAAAAACCAGGCCGCTATGTTGAACTCTGCGGGCGAAGGAAACAAGGTCGCAGCCACTGAATGAGGAAAGGAAAGCAGCAAATGGACAAGAAAGTATCCGTGATCGGCGCGGGAAACGTTGGGGCCAGCACCGCGCTAAGGCTAGCCGAACTGGGAATCTGTGACGTCGCTCTGATCGATTCGGTAGGGGGGCTCGCCGCGGGAAAGGCCTTGGACCTCAGTGAAGCGGCCCCCATCCAGCGATACGATGCACGGATTGCCGGAAGCAGCGAATATGAAATGACGGAAAAAAGCGACGTGGTGGTCGTGACCGCGGGGTTTCCCCGAAAACCGGGTATGAGCCGTGACGATCTGCTGGCGAGCAACGCCGAGGTCGTCGGGACGGCCGTCCGGCAGGCCGTCCGGTTTTCACCCGATTGCATCCTGATCATTGTCAGCAACCCCATGGACGCCATGTGCCACGTGGCGATGAAGGAAAGCGGATTTCCCAGAAACCGGGTCATCGGCATGGCCGGCATCCTCGATGCCGCCAGGTTCCGGACCTTCATCGCCCAGGAACTGGGAGTGTCCATGGAAAACTGCGAAGCGATGGTGCTGGGCGCCCACGGAGACGCCATGGTCCCGGTGCCGCGATACTCGACCGTGGCCGGGATACCGGTGACCGAGCTGATCTCTTCCGAACGTCTCGACGCCATTGTCGAGCGTGTCCGGTCGGGCGGCGCCGAAGTGGTCGGCCTGCTCAAGACCGGCGGCGCCTATTACGCTCCTTCGGCCGCGATCGTGGAAATGGTCGAAGCCATACTGAAGGACAAAAAGAAAATTCTGCCCTGTTCCGCCTATCTCGAAGGCGAGTATGAAATGAAAGGCGTATTCGTGGGCGTCCCCGTGAAGCTGGGAAAAAGCGGCATCGAGGAAATAGTTCAGATCGGCCTTCTGGAACCGGAGTCCGAGAAGTTGAGACAGTCCGCCGCAGCGGTCCGTAAGCTGCTCGAAAAGCTGAAGGGCCTTTCCTAGTTCCGAGGGGAATCAGCCGGTTATGCCCGCTCCCTGTCCCGTGATCCGGGAAGGGACTCCGGGCAGCCGGCGAGCATTGAGAAAAGGCATCCGCCGTTCACTGCAGCGGTTTAGTGTTGCGGCCGCATAGCCATCGAGAAGGAGGCTTTATCGATGAGTTCAGCACAACCAGACATCCAGCATATTGCCGATGCACTGCAAGAAATTCTGCCCCGGGAATTCATATCCACCAACCGGTTCGAGCGCATTGCGAACGCGTTGCATCCTTTTCCCTTCGACATCGAGGAGCAACAGGTTCCCTACGCGGTGGTCATGCCCAGCAACGCCCAGGAAGTGAGCGGCATTCTGAAGTATGCCAACAAAGAGAAGATTCCGGTTTTCGTCCGGGGCTCCGGCACGCAGTTGGCCGGCTCCTCCCGGCCTCATACACACGGCATTGTTCTCAACGTCCATCGTATGAACCAACTGGAAATCCATGAAGATTACGGCTTTCTGGAATGCGGCCCGGGCTGCGTGGTGGCCAAGCTGGACAACATCCTCGCCGCTCGCGGGTACTTTTTCCCCTTCCATCCGGGCAGCCGGCTGATCGCCAACATGGGCGGCGTTGTCACCAACAACACCAGCGGCCACATTGTGGACGCTTCGGTGGGAAAGCCCAACGACTACGTGATGGGCGTCCAGGCGGTTTTGCCGAACGGGGACATCATCGAGACCGGCACGAAGGGGATGCGGCGTCCCGCCGGCACCGACCTGACTAAATTTTTCGCCGGCGGCGACGGCCTGCTGGGCGTCATCACCTCCATCCGCATCCGCTTGCTTCCCGCCTTCAAGCGCGCGCACGGCTTCGCCATGTTCCGCGACCTCAAAAGCCTGGCCAGGGGCGTGCAGCGGGTCTACCGGGAAAAGCGGCCGGTGCCTCTGCTCATGGAGTTCATGGAAAATGCGGCGGCCAAGATCGGTTTCGAAATCAAGGGGCTGCCCGAACCGCAGGGATCGGCGATTTTCTTCGTCAGCGTGGGCGCCACGGAGGAAGAAGCGTCGGGCAGGCTGAAGCTGGTTCTGAGCTCGTTTAAGGCCGAAAACCCCCTGGAGGCCTATGAAGTGACCGATATGGGGGACTGGGAAAAACTGTGGGGGGCAAGAGAGGTCATCGGATCGTTCCTGATGCAGAAAACCGGGCACCAGTGGAAGGCCGCCGAAATCGTATGCAACCTCAAGGACCTGGTGGAAGGCATCGAAGAGGTGAAGAACTTCAACAAGGGAAGGCCGCTCATCGACGACCTGCCGCTTTACCTGTACGGCCACATCGGCGCCCTGACCATGCATCCGGGCATCCTGATCCCTTCGGACTGGGACAGCGAGAAACAGAAGAAGGCCAACGCCGAACTGTTCAAACGGGAGGCGGAGCTCAACCTGAAATACGGCGGTTGCGGGGGCGAGTGGGGACAGTTTTCGATGCGCAAGGACTTTTTCGTCCGCAGGTACGGTGAAGCGGGATATGCGCTCATGCGTACCATCAAGCAGGCCGTGGACCCGAACAACATCCTGAACCCGGGCATTCTGGAAGGCTACCGTTAGGCCGGATCGGTTCATCGAATGTACGTTTTCACATAAATCGTTCATGTCGACGCTGTAAGAAAGGCGGATGCGATGGAAGAAGCATATATAGTAGAGATGAAGCAAAAGATTTTCGACGCGGTCAGGAAATGCAGGATCTGCATCAGTTGCTACAACGACTGCCCGCTGCAGGAGTCCACGACGGGGTTTGTGACGCAGGGCCCCACGGGCATCACCAAGTCTCTTTATTACGGGATTTTGTGGGACGCCCTGAAAGGCAAGGACGCCGAGGATCTGCGCGACATTCTCTACCGATGCACGACCTGCGGGTCCTGTGTGAACCGGTGCCGTAAATCGGCGTGCGGGATCGACGTGGTGGGCGTTATCGAAGCCGGCCGCCAGTTCCTGGTGGAAAAGATGATCGGGCCGCTGCCCGATCAGGTAAAGGCCCTGGAAGCACTCGACCAGGAGAAAAATCCCTACGGGGAACTCGCCGAGAAGCGTACGCAGTGGCTGGAAGCCATCGATCCGCAGGAGGCCCAAAAGGTCAAGGTCCTGGCGGACGGGGCCAAGGCGGAAAACCTCCTGTTCGTCGGCTGCACCTGTTCCTACGACCCCGACCTGATCAAGATGCCGGAAGCCCTGGTGAAGGTTTTGAACTGCGCGGGCCTGGACTACGGCATTATGAAGGATGAGGGATGCTGCGGCGATCCGGCCCTGAGGATCGGCGAGGCGGGGCTGTTCGAAGAACTGGCCGGCGGAAACGTGGAAAAGATCGCCAACTGCGGGGCCGGCCGCGTCATCAATGCCTGCCCCCACGGATACCACACGCTCCAGAACAACTATACCGATTGGGAAAATAAACCGGAAGTGCAGCACTACACCCAGGCATTTGCCGATTACCTTACCCAGGGCAAACTCCAGGTCAAAAAGAAAATCGATCGACGAGTGACCTTCCATGATCCCTGTTACCTGGGCAAGCGCAACAATATCTACGACGCCCCCCGGGTTATCCTGGACAAGATCGCCGGGGACCGGTTCGTCGAAATGAAGCGGAACCGGGCCGACAGCCTGTGCTGCGGCGGCGGCGGCGGAAGGATGTTTGCGGAAATCGAGGAAACGACCCGCCTTTCGGAACTGAGGGTCCGCCATGCCCTGGAAGTCGGGGCCGAGATCATCGCCACGGCCTGCCCATGGTGCTACATTCAGTTGAGCGACGGCATCAAGACCAGCGGAAACGAAGGTAAAATCGAGGTGAGGGACCTGGCCGACCTGCTGGCCGAATGCCTTTAGAGTTTCCGATTGCACGCTGCATGCTGACGCTATTTGCTGGAGGTTGAATTCATGAACATCTTCGTTACCATCAGGCAAACTACAATACTCCGAACGGATCCCGTTCTTTCGGCCGACGGCCTTTCGATGGATACCTCGGGGCTGAAGCGGCACATAAACGAGTGGGATCTCTACGCGCTGGAAGAGGGCCTGAGGCTGAAAGATGAGCACGGAGGCAGCGTAACGGTTGTTTCCATCGGGGACCAGGAAACCGAAGATGCGGCTTATTACAGCCTGGCCGCCGGAGCGGACGACGTGATCTGGATAAAGGAGCCTTCCGCCGCCGGCATGGATGCCTGGCAGATCGCGTTCCTGCTTTCCCGGGCGCTCGAAGGCAAGAGCTTCGACCTGATTTTGTCCGGGGTGCAGAGCGAGGACCAGGGGCGGGGCGAGGTCGGGGTTCTGCTTGCCCAACTGCTCGGGATACCGCAGGCGGCGGCGGTGTTTAAAATCCGTTCGATTGCACCGGGCCAGTCCGTCGAAGTGCAAAGAGAACTGGAGGACGGGCTCTACGATGTCAGAAAATGCAGCCTTCCCGCCTTGCTGAGCGTTCAGACCGGGATCAACCAGCCTCGATACGTCTCATCCATGCGGTTGCGCAACATACGAAAGAAAAGCAACATCAAGGCCGGTTCGCTTCAGGATCTCCACGTGGACGGCGCATCGCTTTCCCCCAGAAAAACCGTTCGACGGCTGTCAATCCCCGAGGTGGGATCCGCCAAGCTGGAGTTGATCGAGGGAGCGGACCCGGGCGAACGAGCGAGCAAGCTGCTGGACAAGCTCACCGAAAGGGAGGTGTTTTAAATGGCTGCCGGAACTATCCTAATCCCCGTTGAACACAGAAACGGCGAAATTCGAACGGCGAGCTGGGAAGCGTTGGGCGCGGCGGAGCGGTTTTGCGCCGATCTCGGTATGGAGATGACCGCCCTGCTGATGGGGAACCGGTGCGGGCAGTTGGCCGACCAGGTCAAAGCCCGGGTCCCCAGGCTCCTGTGCGTGGATTCCGAACAGCTCGAGGCGTATACCTGCGAACGGTATCTCTACGTGCTCGAAAAGCTCATCCCGAAGATCGGACCGCAGCTTGTCCTGTTTCCCCACACCGTGCAAGGGATGGAGGTGGGGGCGTCCCTCGCCGCATCCCTGAAAAGCCCGTACCTGCCGGACTGCATCGAGCTGAAGCGGGAGGCGGGCGCCTGGGTGGGGACCCGCGAGCTTTTCGGCGGGAAGCTCAGGGCGGAGTACGTCCCCGCCGAAGGGCTCCTGACGGCGACGCTCCGGGCGGGCGTATATGAAGAAATTTCCGAAAAAGACCGGCCCGGAGAGGTGATTGCGGAAACGGTCGATTTCGGCGCCGGGACGTTCCGGACCGATTTCCTCGAACTGATTTTGCCCGAATCCGCCGCGGTGGACATCACCAAGTGGGACGTCCTGGTCGGCGTGGGACGCGGCGTCGGGGACAAGGACAAACTGGGGCTGTTCGAAGACCTCGCCGCGGCAATGGGCGGGACGGTGGCCGCGAGCAGACCGGTCGTCGATCTCGGGTGGCTGCCCAGGGAACGGCAGGTGGGACAGTCCGGGAAGACCGTCAAGCCCCGGCTCTACCTGGCCTGCGGCATCAGCGGCGCCTCCCAGCACCTGATGGGGATGAAGGGCTCCCAGACTATCGTGGCGATCAACTCCGACCCGAAAGCTCCCATTTTCAACGTGGCCGATGTGGGAATCGTCGGGGATATGTTCGAAATAGTCCCCCGGATCATCGAGGAGTGCAAAGCCCGAAAGGTGGCGTGAGACCTCGTTGGTTCCTTTTTACAAACGGGCACGGCTTGACAATGCAGGGGTAGGAGCATGGGGACCGGATTGGTACCGCCGGCACAGGCGCACCTTGGAGGGGTGCCGGCTATAGTTTTTTGGGTGATGATTCCGGTTATCGGGATTGTTTTGTTCTGTCATATCATCTGGAGGCGCAGCATTCCGCTGATGCTGGCCGAGGCCGATCCACGCCTGGACCGGTTGTCGGAGCGCGTACGGAACCTGCTCCAGTACGGTTTCGCGCAATGGCGCCAGCCCCGTTACGCATTGGCCGGCCTGCTTCACATCGTGATCTTTTTCGGATTTTTGATCCTCTCTATCCGCTCCACCACGCTGGTGGTGCTGGGGATCGATCCTCAATTCACGTTTCCCGGCCTTGCCGGGAGCACGGGGGCGGTTTACTCCTTCATCAAGGACACCGCCGCCGTGCTCACCCTGGTCGCCTGCGTGGCGGCGATGATGCGCCGGCTCGTTTTCCGCCCCGCCCGCTATGAGGTGCCGGAACGGTTCGGCAAGGGGCACACGGCGGAGGCCGTGCTGATCCTGGCGCTCATTTGCGCCCTGCTCCTGGCGGACATGTTTTTCGAAGCAACGCAGGCCGTTGCCGAGGGTGCCGCCGGCATCGCCGGCCCGGGCATCTGGGTCCTGTCCCGGCTGCTCGACGGCCAGCCTGTTTCCGTCCTGCAGCCGGTTCACCTGGGCAGCTATTTCGTCCACGAGGCCGTGTTTTTCACCTTTCTCTGCCTGCTTCCCACGGGAAAGCACTTCCACGTCATCACCGCGCTGCCCAACGTCTTCCTGGCGAAACTCGAAAAGGCGCAGTTAAAACCTGTCCGGTGGGGCCGGGCGTCGGAGGATATCGAGTCGTTCGGCGTCAAGAAAGTGGAAGAGTTCACCTGGAAGAATATCCTGGATTTTTTCACCTGCGCGGACTGCGGGCGCTGTTCCGACCAGTGCCCGGCAAACGCCGCCGGGATGCCCCTGTCGCCGCGCTTCATTTCCGTCCGGTGCCGGGACCATATCTACGACACCTACCCCATTTTCGGGAAAAGAAAGCAGGCCGTGCCCCTCGTGGGAAACGTCCTGAGCGCCGACGAGATTTGGAGCTGCACGACCTGCCGGTCCTGCGAAAACGAATGCCCGCTGCTGATCGAATATGTCGATAAAATCGTCGATCTGCGACGGGGCCTGATCGAAGAGGGCAATATTCCGGAAGGAATACAGAAAGCGCTGGAAAGTATCGGGGAGGAAGGCAACAGCTTCGGAGAGGCCGAGCAGACGCGCGGCAAGTGGAGCCGGGAGCTGGATTTCCCGGTAAAGAACATTGCCGATGGGCCGGCCGAATATCTCTGGTTCGTGGGAGATTTCACCTCGTTTGACGCGAGGGGCGTAAAGGTGGCCCGTGCTTTTGCCGGGATCCTGCAACACTGCGGGACCGACTTTGCCATCGCCTACGACGCCGAAGGCAATTCCGGAAACGACGTCCGGCGCATCGGCGAGGAAGGGCTGTTCGAAGACCTGCGGGACCGGAACATGGAGTTTTTGGGAGAAGACGGCTTTCAGCAAATCGTCACCACCGATCCCCACACCTACAACGCCCTGAAAACGGATTATCCGGACCTTAAAAAACCCGTCCGGCATTCGGCGGAATTCGTCGCCGAAGCCATCGATTCCGGGAAACTCATGTTGAAGTTGAACCGGCCCGGTTGTAAGCGGGTCGGGTATCACGACCCCTGTTACCTGGGACGCTATCACGATCTTTACGAGGCCCCGAGAAAAATCCTGTCCGCGCTCGGATGCGAGATAGTGGAACCGGCACGGACCCGCGACCGTAGTTTTTGCTGTGGTGCGGGCGGAGGCGGCATCTGGATCGGCGAAAGAGAAAACACGTTGAAAATCAACATACTGCGCATCCGGCAGTTTTTGGAATTGAACGTAGAATTGCTGGTGGTCTCCTGCCCGAAGTGCCTGGTGATGTTCGAAGACGCGCTGAAGAGCATTCCCGACGCAGGCGGGCTGGTCGTTAAAGACCTGATGGAACTAGTCAGTGAAAACATGGCGTGACATTGCAGGGACCGCCGACAAGGGGGGATCATGGACAGTATCGGGATTTTTTCTGAATTCCTGGCGGGGCTCCGCTACGAGGATTTGCCGGAAGACGTAGTTGAAAATACCAAGAAGTTTATCATGGACACCATCGGGGTGGGCATTGCCGGCCAGCATGCTCCGGGATGTCCTGAACTGTTGGCCGTGGCGAAACAGTGGGGCGGAACGCCTGAAGCCACGGTGCTGATGCAGCGCTTCCGATGCCCCGCGCCCTGGGCGGGCCTGGTGAACAGTGTGTCCATGCACGCGCTCGATTTTGACGATACGCTGGACGAATCCGCCCATCACGGAATGGTTTCGGCCTTCCCGGCCGCGCTGGCGGTTGCCGAGGCAAAGGGGGCGGTCAGCGGGAAAGACCTCATTTGCGCCGTCACGGCCGGCCTGGATGTGTCGTGCCGGATCGCCATGTCCGTGAAGAGACCGCTGTCATGGACCCGCGCCGCCACCTGCGGATATTTCGGCGCGGTTGCCGCGGCGGGCAAAATTCTTGGCCTGGACACGGAAAAAATGTGGAACGCGTTCGGGATCGTCTATTCCCAGACCGCGGGAAACGTCCAGGGGCTTCGGGACGGTGCCGTTTCGAAACGGATGCAGCCCGGCTTTGCCGTAAAGAGCGCGATTCTGTCCGTTGTCCTGGCGCAAAAAGGGGTGACCGGGGCCCAAAACGTGCTGGAAGGCGATTACGGCTTTTTCAAGCTCTACGAGGGAAACGAATTCGACCGATCGGTTCTCCTGCAGGACCTGGGAAAGACCTTTATGGGGACCCGTCTCAGCTTGAAAGCCTACCCTTCCTGCCGCATGACCCACGCGGGCATCGATCTCGCCCTGGCGCTGAAGCGGGAACATTCCCTCGGCATGAGCGATATCGAAACCGTCAGGATCACCTGTTCCAAGATGGTTTACGACCTGGTGGGAAAACCCTTCGAAATCAGGTCGAATCCCCAAATCGACGCGCAGTTCAGCCTTCCGTATACGGTGACGGCCGCATTTGCCAGGGGGGACGTTTTCATCGAGGACTTCGAAGAAAATCGAATCCGGAAGCCGGAAATTCTGGACCATGTCGGCAAGGTGCAAGTGATTCTCGACCCCGGCATCGATCCGAAAGACATGATGCAGTGCCGCATGGAAGTAAAGTGCCGGGACGGGAGGGTTTTCACTGCTTCCACGTCCGCGGCCAGTGGCAATCCCCTCAATCCCTTGAGCGTGGATGCCTGCGTGCAAAAATTCGTGAAGTGCGTCCGGTATGCGATGCCGGAGGCGTCCGACGAATGGATGGCACGGGTCCTGTATACGATAAGGCGAATGGAAACATTGGAAAATATTCAGCAACTCACCGGTCTGCTTTCAGGACACGCCGGTTGATCTCGATTTGGGGGGAAACGCCGGCCGCCACAGTCGAGCGCTTCAAAATCCGCCGGAGCGCATGGAAAGGGAAAACCAAATGAAAATCTTGAACTTTTACTACTCCGGAACCGGCAACACGGAAAAAATCGCAAACCGGATCGACCAGGCCCTCCGGGAGCTGGGCCACGAGGTGGACAGTATTAAAGTTTCGGCCGACAGCGCCGCCGATGTGGACCTTTTCGCCTATGATTTTGTGTTTGTGGGATCGGGGGTTTACGGATGGCTGCCCGGAAAGCCGCTGATGGCGTTTTACGACAAGCTCCGGGAAAAATTTAAAGCCGAGATCAAGCCCGCATCGCCGAGGCGTCCGGGCAAGCGGGCGGTCGTCTATTGCTCGTTCGGCGGCGGCCATACCGGGGAAAACGAGGC
>LUZZ01000046.1 GCA_001603845.1 Syntrophobacterales bacterium Delta_01
CTCGGCTCTAGCGCGACTCGATCCCGACGCCTCCGATGAGGACCTCCAATGGGAGCTCGGCGAGATCAAAAAGGAGAAGGCAGAAGATGCGCTCCATTTCCTTTAACAGTCATCAATCTGACATAGCTTACGGAAAGCGTAAAATCCGGTAGGTGTAGCCACTATGGCATCAGGGGATAAGAAGTTTAGCGCGCAAGACGTTAACAAACTTGTGCAAAAGAGGCTGGACCGTCAGAAGGCGAAGTTTGCCGACTACGACCAGCTTAGAGACGAGCACGCCGCGATGAAGGCGGAACTAGCGAAGCTGAAGAAGGCGGCGGCCTCCTCCTCCGACGACACGGAGGGGCGGGGGAAAAAGAAGCGGGCCGGCGACGCCGACGGCTCCGAGGGCCGACGGGGAGCTCTGAGGGCCAAGATCCGGGCGGCAAAGAAGGCGGGCCTCCCCGCCTCGATGGCGACGCGGCTCAAGGGCTCCGACGACGAGAGCCTCCTCCGGGACGCCGAGAAGCTGAAGAAGAGCCTCGGACCGGGCCCGAAGGTGGGGACGGGGACGAACCCGCCCAAAGGGGCAAAACGGCCCCTGACGCGCGCCGACATCAAGAAGATGAGCCCTGACGAGATCATCAAGAACCTGGATCAGATCAAGGCACAGCTTAAGGACGGCAGCCTTAACCAGGCTTGAAAAATCTGTATAGAGTGGGGGTAAATAGAGCATGGCTGTAAACAACTTCATCGCCGAAGTATGGGCGGCTCAGATCTTCCAGAACTTGCAAAAGTCGCTGGTGTACGCTCAGGCTGGAGTGATCAACCGCGACTACGAAGGCGATATCAAGGGGAAGGGCGATACCGTTCGGATCGTCGCCCACGGCCCGATCACTATCGACAACTACAACAAGAGCACGGGCATAGGCGACCCCGAAGAGCTCGACGACGCCTCGACGGTGCTAGAGATTACTCAGGCCAAATTTTTTAACTTCAGGGTCGAGGACATAGACAAGGCACAGATGCAAGTCTCCTTGATGGAGAGCGCTACCCAGGACGCGGCCTATCGTCTCGGGGACGTCGCCGATCAGCACGTCGCCGGCGTCATGGTGGCGGGGGCCGGGGCTCGCGTCGGGACGGTCGCCTCGCCGATCGAGTTCGACCTCTCCGAGGTCCTCGCAAACGACGCCATAATCGACCTCAAGACCAAGCTCGACGAGGCCAACGTCCCCGCCGAGGGCCGCTTTTTGGTGGTCCCGCCGTGGCTGACGGGCGTCCTCCTCAAGGAGGGACTCATTACGAGAAACGTCGGGTGGTCCGGGGTCGAGCCGGCCATGAAGAACGGGCAGGTGGCGAGGCTGTACGGCTTCGACATCCTGGAGTCCAACAACGTTCCCGTCGACACGGGAACCTCTCAGGTTGTCGCCGGGACGGCGAGAGCCTGCACCTTTGCCGACTCCGTGAACGACGTCGAGGCGTACCGGCCGGAGAAGTTCTTCGCTGACGCTCTCCGGGGTCTGCACGTCTACGGCGCGAAGGTCGTGGATCCTTCCGCTCTCGTCGTCTTGAACTGCGCCGTAGCTTCGGGGGAGTGATCGAAGATGACCAGATCTGAAATTCTCGTTAACGAGATGAAGGGCGGGTTTGCGGTCGCCGAGACCGCCGACGCCATCGACAAGGTAAACGACCATGTCGTCGACGTGTCCGGGTTCAAGCGGGTCACCCTCGCCTTCCACTTATCGGCGGCGACGTTGGGCGACACGATCACGGTCAAGGCGGGGACCGGGGAGCCGGCGTTCAGGCGGGCTCTCGGCGATCTCGTCTATACGTGCGCCGGGGGAGCGGCCGAGGTCGTCCTCGGGCCCTTGGAGACGGCGAGGTTCGTCCAGCCTGACGGGACAGTCCATGTCGACATCGCCGGCTCGACGATCGACGGGACGATCGAGGCTTACGGCCTCTGAGGGGGGGCGGGGATAGATGGTCCTCCCGAAGAGCTGGCAATCTGAGATCACGCGCCGTTTGGTTTGGGCCGAGGAGGCGATCTCCTCGATCCGGGACGCCACGGAGCCCATATCCCCGACGCCGATCGAGGCCGTCCTCGACGACGAGACCACCGAGACGGAGGGGTTCGTCTCGGTCTCGTCGGCGGTCCCGGTGTCGATTGTGGTGGCGGCGACGATCGATTTCGATGGGGAGCTCGGCTTCGAGATGAAGCTCGCCGGCGAGTGGCGTGAGCTTCCTTCGCCGGGCCTGTACCTGACGAACCCGCTCAGGAGCGTGGTAAACCAGTACGTGCCGAAGGGGGCGGAGCTCCGGGCCGTCGCCGCCGGGACGACCGCGGGGGAGCTCGAGATCATGATCTTCCAGGGCGAGCTTCCGGCCGACGAGGGCGAGGAGTAGAGGCTCGCCCTCTCTCGATTTTTTGGGTGGTCGTCGTGATAGAGGAGGGGGTCGGGATCCTCCGAGAGGCGATCCCGCTCTACATGCGTTTTTTGGTGGCTGTCGGTTACTTCGATCTGCGGAGCCTTGAGGAGGCGAAGGCCCTCGCCGGGACGTCTCCGACGGGCACGGCTTACGTCACTTACGGCTTTTGGCAACCGTTACGGCGAGAGCTGGCGAGGAAAAACGCTAAGTTCTGGCCTCTTGTGGTCGAAGAGCTCCCCCACGAACAGGCCAAAAAATATTTCTTAGCTCACGGCTTAAGCGATCGGCTCATCAAGGACATGACCTCGACCGATATCAACTTCCTCAAAAGGTTCATGTCGACCCATTGGGTAGGCGAGGTCGAGGCCGAGAAGATGCTGAGGGAGTCGGCGATCTGTGCTCCGTCGAGAATTAAAAGAATTGTGAGGACCGAGAGGACGAAGGCTCGGAACGGCTCGGCGCTAGAGCGGGGCATCGAGAAAGGCTACACCCATAAAACTTGGGTCTGTGCTGGCGACGAACGGAGCCGAAAGCACCACCGGGCGCGGGACGGGTCGAAGGTCCGGATTAACGAACCGTTCCCAGCTACGGGAGGGGTTCCCGTCATGTTCCCCGGTGACGGGCCGGCTTTCGAGTGCGTCAACTGTCGATGCCGTTTGATACTGTCGAGGGAGGAATCCGATGATCACGAAGCGGAAGGCAAAATCCAAGTCAGCGAAACGGAAGAGAGACTATAAGAAGGAATATCGAGAGTATCACGGCAAACCCGAACAAATCAAGCGGCGGGACGCTCGCAACAAGGCGCGGCGCATGATGGAGAAGGAGGGCCGAGTCCGGAAGGGGGACGGCCGAGAGGTAGATCATAAGGTCCCTCTCTCGAAA
>LUZZ01000410.1 GCA_001603845.1 Syntrophobacterales bacterium Delta_01
CAGATGTGTATAAGAGACAGATTCTACAATGTAATAAAGATTCTGGACAGATAGTATGTTGGGATATGAAGGCCAAGGAATTCTTGACGACCTCACTAAATATCGAGAAGCTGGCTGACCTTTTTCCATCAGAAGCAGACTTGATTACAGAGATAAAGACCTCCGCAGAATGTTCGGCCCCTTCTAACCCAGGTTTGACGGATTGCCCCAATAATTGATCCTGGGCTTTCAGTAAACATTTGAATTGATTTGCCACAGTTTTCCGAAATCCAAAATCCTTGTCGTACGAAAATATCACGGGTGGCGGGGTAGCCCGGATAGGTTGCTTCCTATCCGGGCGCGAAGCGCGAGAGGCAGTCGGCAAATTCATACCGGCTACCCGGGTTTGTTCCTGTTCTGACAGGCCCCGGCCCGTTTTTATGAGCCGAAGCGGCCAAAAATCGAGATCATTTCTGGCGCGGGTGGCCCGGATAGGTCTCTTCCTATCCGGGCGCGAAGCGCGAGAGGCAGCCGGCAAATTCATACCGGCTACCCGGGTTTCTTCCTATCCTGACAGACTCCGACACATTTGAAATAACGGTCCCGATTATCAGCCACCGGCTTTCAATTCTCAGGTTCGAGATAAAGCTCAATGGCTTCCTTGATGTTCGCCAGAGCTTCGTCCTTCGTTTCGCCCTCGCTGATGCAGCCGGGAAGGCTGGGTACGACGGCCGTGTAACCGCCCTCGTCGCTGGGCTCCAGCACCACTCGGACTTTCATTGTAGATGGCCTCGCATCCTTGAAGTTGTGTATTTCACGGTAACCGTCATCCGGTATGATCCTGAAAGAAATTATACTATTTCCGGGCAGGAATGCCAGATACATTCTTCCTCCGTGCGCCGGAATGCCCGGCGGGGTGGCCCGGATAGGTTGCTTCCTATCCCCGGGCGCGAAGCGCGAGAGGCAGCTGGCAAATCCATACCGGCTGCCCGTGTTTCTTCCTGTTCTGGCAGGCCCCGGCCCGTTTTTATGAGCCGGACCGGCCAAGAATTGGGATCATTTCTGGCGCTTTTTCCTTTTCCTGAGTTCCGGGATCATCAGGACCACAACCGGCAGGAATAACAGCAGCAAGCCTGCAATCTCGCTCCATTTTGCCTCTAGCATATTCCTCTCCATTCTTTGCTCGTTTGGAGTCACGCCGACGCTTGCACGCAACGGTTCGGCGCACGGCGTCCACAACGCAGGTCGCCGGCGGCTGCAAAGCGCGGCTGGGAATAGAGCTATCTATTCGAAATTAAAGATTATATTCCGAGAGGCGGAGAGGAGGGGCGCGCACCTTGATTGTGGAGGTCACGAACGGCGACGCCGGAGAGCTTGCCGGGGTTAACTCGATCCTGCGGGGGGAAGAGCGGGTTGATGGGAGGTCGCCGTCCGCACTTGCCGCGAAGGGGGTGGTTTTGAAAGAATTTCCGGCAGGGCGGAGGACATACCCGAGAGAGATAAGACCGGCAAGACCGTCCTGAAGGACCAATTGGGGCAAAACGTCCAGCCCGCAAGCGCGGGTCGAGTCGCAGCCGTCCGGGTCGTGCGAAAGAGGGGCAAAGCAGATTACGGATAGGAACAGAAAGATGGTCGCGCAGTTGAGGAAACGAAATCTCCTCAACTTCGGACCGCGACTTCCCGCTTTTTCCGAACCCCGCTCATCGAAAACCATTGCATCCGGCCCCGTTTGCCCCCCCCGGATCAAACCCATGAAGCCCCGGAGGCGTGTTCGCTGAAGCAGCTAAAGTAACTCTTAAAAGCTCCAATGGATCCGTCGTTTTAAATTTTTACCAATTCTTCCACAAAATAACATAACCGAAGGCTGCATCCAACAGGAACCAAGCGGAGGCCGTTAACGCAAAAACTACCGGAATTGTTAATAAAATCGGTAGGAAATCCTCCACGATGCCTCCCCAGGGGGGCGTGCCGGAAATCTGCGCGCCCGGCCGGGGGTATTCCGCGCTGATTCTCCTTTCGCATTTTTTCCGGCCGCGCATTCATGTATAAAGACTGCCGGTGGAATTTTCGCAAAATCCGGGCAACAGACGGCGTTTAGCCGGCAAATATTGAGGGGGATAAGATGGCAAAAGTTTCCTTTGAATCCTGGCGGCAGGTTTCCGAATTTCACAATCCGCTGAAGAATAACGACCTGGACCGGCCCAACATAGAAGTCCGGCTCGACCCGTTGACGGGTCATCAAAGCATCCTGGCGGAAGCGCTCGCCGGAAAGATCTCCATCCTCTTCCCCGATACCGATTATGAATACGTGAGCCGCCGGTTCGAAGATACCCGGGCGCAGTGCTTCATGTGCGACGGGAAATGGCGCCAGAGCTCGCCCCGCTATCCCGAACGGCTCCTTCCCGGCGGGCGGATCGAAAGAGGCGAGGTGGTGCTCTTTCCGAACCTTTTCCCCGTTGCGGCTTACCATGCCGTGGTCATCGTGGGGGAAAAACACGGGCGGATGCTGGACGACTTTCCCGCGTCGCTTCTAGTCGATGCGTTTTCGGTTTCACTCGAATTTATCCGGCGGTGCTACGAGTCCGACCCCGCAACGCCTTTTTTCAGCATCAACTTCAATTTCATGCCGCCCGCCGGCGCCAGTATCGTCCATCCGCACGTCCAGATAGTCGGGTCTCCGGCCCCGTCCACCCATCCCCGCCTTCTCCTGGACCGCAGCCTTTCCTATTACCGGGAAAACGGCTCCTGCTACTGGCTCGACCTAGTCGAAGCGGAAAAGGAATCCGGCCGGAGGTGGGTGGGGGAAATCGGCCCAACCCGGTGGTTCACCGCCTATTCTCCCGTGGGAGTGAACGAAGTGAATGCCGTATGGCCCGACGCTTCGAATTTCCTGGAATGGACCGACGACGACGTCCGGGCGTTGGCGGAAGGGGTCAGCCGCACGTTTCGCGCCTACCACGAGTTGAAGTTTTCCACGTTCAACCTGACGTGCTTCAGCGGGCCTCTCGGGAAACCGGCCCCCGAATTCCGCTGCCTGCTGCGCCTCATCAACCGGCAGAATATGAACCCGCACTACCGCACGGACGACTACTTCGTCCAAAAGATGCTCAAAGATGAATTGATCATCTATACGCCCGAAAACCTGGCCTCGCTTCTTCGAGGGAAATTTTAGGATCGCGCACCCACGCGTTCCATGCGTCGTTTCCACGCCGCTTTGAACGCAGCCCTTAGAGGCCGTCAAAGCCTTGCCCAGGCGCTTTCCCGTCTTGCCTCCATCAGGAAGCTGGCAGCCAGGGCGATCACCATCAGGGCCGCTCCCAGGACGCAAACGCCCGTCCAGCCCGCCTGTTTCCAGGTGTAGGAACCGGCCAGCGACCCGATCGCCCCGCCCGTGAAGAAGGTGACCATGTAGACGGTGTTGATGCGGCTCCTGGCCTCCGGCATCTGCGCGAAGATCAGCGCCTGGTTGGCCACGTGCGAAGCCTGGATTCCGAAATCGAGTAGCACCGCGCCGCAGGCGAGCGCCCAGACGGACCCGCCTCCCAGCCACATCACCGCCCACGAACCAAATACGACCGTGCACCCGATCCGCACGATTCGGCACGGCCCCATGCGGTCCGCAAGCCGTCCGCTCAGGTTGGCGGCCAGGGCCCCGGAAGCCCCCACCAGGCCGAAAAGCCCGGCCGTCTGCGCTCCGAAATGCGCGGGCAGCGCTTCGAGTTTAAACACCAGCGTACTCCAGAATACGCTGAACACCCCGAAGATCAACGCCCCGTTGACCGCGGCCTCGCCCAGCACGGGGAGCTTTCGCAAAAGCCCCGGAATGGAACGCATCAGGGCGAAATAGCTCGCGCCGGTCTCCTCCCGGCTCGCCGGAAGCATGATCCGAAGAAGCACCGCCAGGACGACCATGACGCCCGCCGCGATGAAATAGACGAACCTCCACCCCAGGTGCTCCCCCAGAAAGCCGCTGGCCGTCCTTGCCAGCAGGATGCCGATCAGGAGCCCGCTCATCACGGTCCCCACGTTCCGGTTCCGGTCGGCTGGCCCGGACAGCGTCGCGACAAAGGGAACGATGATCTGCGGGACCACGGACAGAAGCCCGACGACCAGGTTCAGCGCAAACAGGAGCAGCGCCGAATTCGCGCCTCCCGTGAACAGCAGCGCGACGGCCGCCAGGAGCACGAGGGTGACGATGAGACGCCTTCTTTCCGCCTTGTCGCCCAACGGAATGAGAAACAGCAGCCCCAGGCCATAGCCCATCTGCGTCAGGGCGGGAATGAGACCCGCCCGGGATTCGCTGATGCCGATGGCCCGCGCGATTTCGGCGAGCAAAGGCTGGCTGTAGTAAAGATTGGCCACCACCGCCCCGCCTGCCAGGGCGAGGACCAGCACGAGGGAACGCGACACCCCTTCGGGCCGGACGGCATTGCTGTCCGCCATGATACAGTGCTCCACTTGTTACATATTCGATGAACGCAGCCCCGCAGTAAAACCCCGGCCGCCCAAAAACCGCGCAGTAAAAGACTGCCGCGCCGGGAATCGACTCACGGCAGCGCTGCCGTCTATATCCGGTTATCTCAGGAATTATAAGTACTCTCACTCGAATCGGCAGAACCGGGTGCCGGAAACCGGCATGGGGCTGCTGATGGTGGAGAGCATTGGGAAGCATCAGCGGGAAATCCGAGCCTGGCTCTCGACTGATTGTATCGAGTGAAAATCACTTTTGGGCGAAATTATTACGTCAGAAGTCATCCAGCGATGGACTATTAGGGCGTTTGGATCAAGTCCTGTCTAATACCGAGCCGCTCCATGCTGCGGGCATCTTCTGCATGTCGCGAGTCAAGGCTTGACTCAATTGCATGCAATAGTTGATAGCGCGGAGCCGCCCAATGAGCTAATTGTGTTCATTTTGCGGTCTCATCATGTGATCTCACTTGCATTTCGATGTGAGAGCCTGCATAATCAGAGCCACTAAGTCACTGTAGCGCCAACCTGTTATGAAT
>LUZZ01000411.1:0-1239 GCA_001603845.1 Syntrophobacterales bacterium Delta_01
CTCCAGCTCGGGTCCGCTTCAACCCGCTTTCGTCACTCGATGACGGCGGGTTCGGGCAGCGGTCGGAAAATTCCGCGGGAGGTTCGAAGGAGCTTTAGTTCCTTGATATTGGTTTTGATCTTTGACATGAATCACGATTTAAATCGAGATCCATAGCGTGCCGGGTGCGGACTGCGCGTCCCGCACCGGGGTGCGGTGTCTTTATCTGATTCGGGATCATGACGTCCTGTAACTTCCTCACATAAAACTGCTTCATCTTCAAAGCGGATACTTAGCGGTAGGGAGCATTTCATTGAAGTTGACGGCGGCGGGGGTCTTCGGACTTTCCATCATTCTCCTGATCTTTGCCGGCCTCATCGTCCGCGCGGCCGACCGCCTGACACGGGAAAAGGCCGGTCCGGGAGGAGGAGGCATCGGCCCGGTTCTTTGTTTTGCGGGCCTTTTTGCGGCCATCCTAGGCTCGAAATGGTACATGATCCACGCCTTCGGCTCCGATGTCCCGTCCTGGGACCAGTGGGGCTTCGAGGGGGCCCATTTCACGCATTTTCTGAAGGGGTCGCTGGACGCATCGATCCTTTTTGCCCCGCATAACGAGCACCGGATGCTGTTTCCCCGGCTTCTTTGCTTCGACCTGCTGCTCCTGAACGGCCAGTGGGACCCGCTGTTGCAGATGGCGGTAAACGCCCTGCTCCACGCGGTGTTATTTACGGGCATCGCGCTGGGGCTCTGGCGGCTTGCCGGCAGGAAGCACGCGGCCGTGTTCTGCCTGGTAATCGCCTTTTTCGCCACCTCGAAACTGCTGCACGGAAACGCCCTGAATGGTTTGCAGTCGGCGTTTTATTTTTTCCAGGGCTTTTCGCTGCTGGCCGTTTTACTCCTGGCCTGCTCGAAGCCTTTTTCCGGCCGGTGGTTTTTGGGGGCGGCGTCCAGCGTGTGCGCCCAGTTCTCCCTGGCCGCCGGGTTCATGGCCCCGGCCGCCGCCGCGGCCGCCATGCTGGCCGGGGGCCGCCCCGGTTTCGACCGGCTGCGAAAATGGCTCCCTCCCGTCATGTTTTTGCTGGCGCTCTGCGTTTTGGAGTATCTCCTGGTAGTGCGCCTTCCCGGTTCTTTTGAAAACACCGTGTCCATAAGGGCGCTCAAGGCGTTTGGCAAATGCGCCGCCTGGCCCTTTGCCAGTTGGGCGCTGGCGCCCGTTTTGTGGCTGCCTTTTTTGATGGTGCTGCAAAAGCGCTTGAGGAC
>LUZZ01000411.1:1304-2338 GCA_001603845.1 Syntrophobacterales bacterium Delta_01
CGTCCTGGCGTTCGCCGCGAGCATGCCGCTGCACCTGAACACACGGGAACTCGATGGGCAGCGTGCGGCTTTTCGGATCCAGGAGGCCAACACTGCCCGCTATATCATTTCGGGAGACGCTTCCTGCCTGGAAAACAAGTCCTTAGCGGAAATCCCCCACCCGAAGCCCGAGCGCCTGATCTCCATCCTGGAAGATGCCGGGCTGCGCGAGCTGCTGCCCGCAAGCATCCGGGCGCCGATCCCGCTCGATCCGGCCGAAGGCTCCGGATTTCACCGCGATGAGGTCCCGCCCGGTCTTTCCCCCATGCCCGGCCGGATCGTGGAAGGCTCCCGCGCAGACGATGCGCCCGCCCTTTTTGTGAGCCGGCCGGTGACCGGCAAGCTGGCGATGCTGCAATTCGACGTCGCCGGGGGCGGGCGGGGGACTTCTCTTGAACTGGTGCCCTCCGGCGGCGGCCCTCCGGTAAAAGTGCCCATGGGAAAGCCGGGCAAAACCTGGCGCAAAGTCGCGGTCTGCGCTCCCCCGGACGGCTTCACGGTGCGAGCCTCGCGGGAGGCCGGCGCGGGGTGGCTGGCCTTTACCTGGCCTCGGGATTTCGCCCGTGGCAGCTACCTGGTACGGCGGCTCCTGGCGACGGGCATTGCGGTGGAAGCGATCGGATTTTTGATGCTGCTGGCCGGCCTGCGCAGGATGAGAGAGTTTTGAAGGCCGCCGATGGAAGGTGTGGAGGCCGCCAAAGAGTACGGACTACTCCCCTCCCTTGGCGGGAGGGGATGCAATGCTGTTGACTTTAAGCTCCTCCCCCTTTGATGGGGGAGGCGGGGTGGGGGTGAAAAACCGAGCGATATCAACACCCTCCCCTAACCCCTCCCATCGAAGGGAGGGGGATTTTCGTTCATTCCACTATTGTCCCACTATTGATGAACCTTAATACCTTTTGGCGGCAGCCCCAAAAGCCGTGCCTACCCTCTCGATGGTTTGCGCCGGTCCTGGCGGTTCCCAAGCTCCAGCTCGGGTCCGCTTCAACCCGCTT
>LUZZ01000412.1 GCA_001603845.1 Syntrophobacterales bacterium Delta_01
CAAGGCGGTCGCCGTCAGCCCGGAACCCAACGTCCTGGACACCCTGGCGGAAGCGTTCTACGTCAACGGCCGCTACAGGGAAGCCATCGCCGCAATCGACGAGGCCATTTCCGCGGGCAGCGGCGACATGGACTATCTCCGACGGCAGAAGGAAAGATTCGAACGGGCGTTGCGGGGGCACGTCTGATGTCTCGGGGGCGGGCTGAAATCGGGGATTGAAGAAATCCCTTGTGACCAAGCGCAAGCACCGCCCGTGAAAAAAGAACGGCCGAATTTATTACCCCGAGGGGGTCCATAAATTCGGCCGATGTTTTTATGGAACTATGATTGCGTCTACAACTGGCTCAGCACCCCCAACAGGTGGGCCGCTTCGCTGAGCGGCGCGTTGAGGTTGGCCCGGTGGTTGGCCAAAAGCCCGCTGAAATCGGAGTTCAAAATAATCCACGGACTGATTTGCTCGGCGGTGTGGAGTTCGTGCAGGACCTCGTCCATGATGTCCATGCCGTGCATGGTGACCGCCAGTTGGGTCTTGAAGCCCACGCGGCACACCTTCAAAATTTCGAAGTACACATGCGCCACGCCCTGGGCATAGTAGAAATGATCGTCGGCATCGAACCACCCCGAGGGCATGATGAGCGTCCGGTTGACGTTTCCGAGCAGGTCTTTGTACGTGCTGAGTAGCGCCACCAGGTTGTCGCGCCGGTAGTAAAAGCTGCGCTTGCCGGTCTCCAGTTTCGTCTTGAACCTTTTCAGGTGATCGATCGCCGCGTTGTAGGAACTCTCCGCGGACGGGAACCACCACAGGGTGGCGCTGTTCATGAACAGGTTCACCGCCTGCTCGAGGTCCGGGTCGTAGGTGTCGGCGTCGCCCATCCGGGTGAGGCTGTCCTTGAGCCTCAGGGAAGTGAACCGAACGGCTTCCAGGACTCCCAACTGGTAGTTGTTGATGTTGTCCGTGAAGCGGCCGATGATGAGGTCGTTCGGCCGCCAGCCGAGCGTCCTTCCGTGCAGTTCATGATCCATGAGCTTGATCAGGGTATCCACGAAGGTAACACCGGGGATGGGAGAGATTTCCGGAAGCACAACCCCGTGCTCCCCTCCCTCGTGGGCCGCCGCGGCGTGTTCGGCGCCCGCTCCGGGGGCCGCGCCGTGGCTTTCCGTACCGAGCTGGGCTTCGGGCGTGGCGGCCTGGGAGTGCGTGCCCGGCTTTTCAGCCTGCGGCTGGGCCGGGGCCGTCGCATGGCCGGATTGAGCCGGCTGCTGCGGGACCGCGGCATGGGACGCTTCCTGTTCCGGCGCCTTCTGACCGGTTTTCGCCTGGCCGGCCGCTCCGCTCTCATCGAGCGTATGCTTCTGAAGGGCCGCGGTGCGGTTCGCCGGCCCGAACATCAGAAGCAGCACAAGCGCAAATGAAAGAAAGATGCACGGCCGCATCGCAGGATTCCGGCGACCGGTTCCGGTTCTGTTTCCTGGAATTCCCATAAATAGTGCTCCTTTACAGTACAGGCTCGGCTCAGATCTCGGTCAAATCTCCATGTAAGTCGCGCAGGCATCGGCGGATTCCCAGGCCGCTACACTGTACAAACTGTGATCGGGGCTGTTGAGCTTCTCGGAAAGACGTTCAAAAATAAAGCGGGCAATATTTTCAGAGGATGGATTGTTGCGCGCAAAATAAGGCAGATCGTTCAGGTGCTTGTGGTCAAGATCCTCGAGTGCCTCCCTGACAGCCTGCTTGACCTCGCCGAAATCGACCAGAATCCCGTTATCCTCCAGGCGAGCGCCCCTCAAGACGACCTCCACCTTCCAGTTGTGCCCGTGAAGATTTTCACACTTCCCTCTAAAGTTTAGCAGGTTGTGAGCCGCGGCGAAACCGCTGATTACTTTTACTTCAAAAATTCTCTGGCTCAAAGTGAATTCTCCTCACACTTCCCCGGCTCGGCCCCACGGCCCGCGGCGTGGATTCGGGACGGGAAAACAAGCCCGAGGGGGCCGAAAAATTGCATAATGCCAAAAAATCCCTTTGCATACAATGGTTTAGAAGACATTTACCTGAAGGGCGATTATTTGTCAATCCCAATCAGGGAAAGGGTTTGCACGGACGTCCCGCAATCCCGTACGCCGTTCGGGAATTCTTTTGACACAACGGGGGCAGTCCTTTTAAGATACGCAGCTAATCAGAGTACCTCTGTTTATGCTTCCCGCCGGGTCTCCGCTCGGCGTCACTTCCAAATTCTACAATTCCCTCGTTCACGGAGGTTTCACGATGCATCAGGCGGTGATCGTCAGTGCTGTCAGAACACCTGTCGGCAGCTTTGGAAAGTCGCTCAAAGCGGTTTCGGCAATCGATTTGGGCGTAACGGCCCTTAAAGAAGCGATGAAGCGGGCGGGGCTCGAACCGGCTCAAATCGACGAGGTGATATTGGGCAACGTTCTCCAGGCCGGCCTCGGCCAGAACCCCGCGCGCCAGGTCGGCATTCATTCGGGAATTCCCCAGGAAGTGAGCGCCTTTACGGTCAACAAGGTGTGCGCGTCGGGGCTCAAGAGCGTGTGCCTGGCCGCGCAGGCCGTCACGGTGGGAGATGCGGACGTCATAGCGGCCGGAGGCATCGAAAACATGAGCCGGACGCCCTACGGCCTGAACAACGCACGGTGGGGCGCCCGCATGGGCGATTCCGCCATGGTCGACCTGATGATTGTGGACGGCCTCCAGGATGTGTTCAACGGCTACCACATGGGGATCACCGCTGAAAACGTGGCCGCAAAATTCGGCGTCAGCCGGCGCGACCAGGACGAATTTTCGGCGGCGTCCCAGCAGAAGGCGGAGGCCGCCATCAAGAGCGGGCGGTTCAAAGACGAGATCGTCCCGGTGGAACTCCCCCGGTCCAAAGGGGGGCCGGTGATCTTCGACACGGACGAGCACCCCCGGTTCGGCACCACCTACGAAGCCCTCGCCAAGCTCAAACCGGCCTTCAAGCCCGACGGCACGGTCACTGCGGGCAACTCTTCCGGGATCAACGACGGGGCGGCCGTCATCATCGTCATGTCCGAAAAAAAGGCGCGGGAGCTCGGCATCGAGCCCATGGCCTTCATCCGGGGCTACGGTTCGAGCGGCGTGGACCCGGCGATCATGGGGATCGGCCCCATCCGGGCCAGCCGCAAGGCGCTGGAGCGGGCGGGATGGAAACCGGGAGACCTGGACCTCATCGAGGCGAACGAGGCGTTCGCGTCCCAGGCCATTGTGGTCAACCGGGAGATGGGCTGGGACACCTCGCGCGTCAACGTGAACGGGGGCGCCGTGGCGCTCGGACACCCCATCGGGGCTTCGGGGGCCAGGATCTTGACCACCCTTCTCTACGAAATGAAAAAGCGCGATGCCCAAAAAGGCCTGGCCACACTGTGCATCGGCGGCGGCCAAGGCATGGCGATCGCCGTCGAAAGACCATAGGCGTCACTGTCGGCGCCGCACCTGACCGATACCTGCAGAAACCTCCGGGTGGGAGATCAGCCGCGATGAGCTACACAAACATTCTTTTCGAAGTGACGGACGGAATCGCACTCATTATCTTCAACCGGCCCAAAGCCCTGAATGCGCTCAATGCCCAGACCATGGACGAACTCTCCGACGCGCTCGACCGGGTGGCGGCAGACGAGGCCGCCAGGGTGCTCGTCCTGACCGGGGCGGGCGACAGGGCGTTCATCGCCGGGGCCGACATCACCGAATTTCCCAGCATGAACACCCTCCAAGCGCGTCGTTTCGCCGAAAAGGGGCAGGCCGTTTTCTCCCGTGTCGAACAGCTCCCGGTGCCGGCCATCGCCTGCGTCAACGGGTTTGCGCTGGGGGGCGGGTGCGAGCTGGCGATGTCCTGCGATTTCATCTACGCATCGGACAAGGCGAAGTTCGGGCAGCCGGAGGTAAACCTGGGGCTGATACCCGGCTGGGGCGGGACCCAGAGGCTCCTGCGGCTCGTGGGGCGCGCGCGCGCCAAGGAAATTTGCATGACGGGCGATATCATCGACGCGCAACGGGCCGCGGAAATCGGCCTCGCGGCCCGGGTGTTCCCGGCCGGCGAACTCATGGAGCAGACCATGAAGACGGCCCGCGCGCTCGCGTTGAAGTCGCGCGGCGTGCTCCGGTCGCTGAAAAAAGTAATCAACTGCGGCAATGAAGTGGACCTCGGGGTCGGATGTGCCCTGGAGGCCGAGGCTTTCGGCCTTTGCTTCGGCAGCGAGGACATGAAAGAAGGGGTTTCGGCCTTCCTCGAAAAGCGCAAGCC
>LUZZ01000413.1 GCA_001603845.1 Syntrophobacterales bacterium Delta_01
AGAATTCGAACCCTGCCCCGGACAGCTCCAAGGCTCCCAGTTCGAGTCGGTCTTAAAGGCAAGAAATCTGCCAAAACCTAAGGTAAATCAAACTGGTTGTTATAATTGTATAATTTCCCCATACTCCCCGGAAGGCGCTCAAAATAAAGGCCCAATATTGGGCGCCACACCCAATATTGGGCCTGCTTTCTCGTCACCGCCAACGATAATCGACTTCCGTATCGTTCTCTTTTGCCGCTCCCGAAATCCCGTGAAAAGGCCGGAGGCGGTTCATGGCGCGATCCCGGTTTGGACGAAACAGCGGAGAGAAACCGGTCTTGCCAGCTATCGAATCACCGTCGTTTGAGCGAGCTTTTGCGAAACCATCGCATTGAGCGATATCCCGGCCTTTGCCGCCTCCATGGCGAGTGCCCGGTGAAGTCGCTTGTCGATTCGCACGTTGAACTGCCCGCTGTACTCTTTTCTCGCCGGAGCAACGGGGATGCTTTCCCCGTGTTTTTCGTAGCTTTCCTTGACCCCCTCCCAAGCGGTTGCCAATTCGCTTATCGCCTCTTCGGGAGATCCTCCGAAAGCGGATACGCTCGGCAGTTCCACAAAATGAGCGACATATTCCCCGTCCTCGTCCTGAAACACATTAACCGTAAAGCCGTCAAACCGGTCATGTTCAGCCATTTTCCACCTCGTATTGCATGAGAAACCGCTCGACCTGCTAGCCCTTCGCCTTGCCGCTTTTCGCCTCCCGGACAGAAAGCCGGTGTCCCGTTGGCGAATACCAAATCTGGTGGCTGCCCTTCTGATGGTCCAGCATCCATCCCGCGTGCTTCAGAAGCGTCTGGAACTCCGAAAAAGAAAGGCCCCTCGGATTGTTCATAGCTCGGGCAAGTAGTTTGTCTCGCTTTGTTATTTTGTAACTGTATTCGGTTACACCGGCGGTGTCAATTGCCGCCCAAAAGTTGTCCTATAGTTGTCCGAAATCGATAAAATCCCCCCAAAATAGAACAGGCACTCAGCGAGGTCTTCGCTAAGTGCCCGGAACTTCCGGTGGCAAGGCTCAGAATCGAACTGAGGACACGAGGATTCCCGGTCGCTAACCGACCAAGGAGGCCAGATCGAGTACAGCTAACATTTTGCAATCACCGGCGCAATTTCAGCACATTGTTGGTTTTGTTCGGTTTCGATTCGAAATTGTTGAGGTTGGCGGTTGCAAAATGGTGACAATGGTCAAGCTGTCTTTTCCAGTTCACCCTCTTCCTGCATCCACTCGGGCAAGGATTCCCCCGTGCATTCGCTGTAGAGGACCTCGGGGGCTACATCTATTTCATCGCTCCAAGTGAGAATTCCCAATTCCTGATTAACCTGGAATCTTTTAAAATATTCCAAGTCGGTAAGCTTACTAAAGACACCGCCCTTCTCAATGTATTTGGCGAAGTCGATAATCCCTGACCTGCCATTCTCGAAGGTCAGCTCTATCTTGTAGCCATCCTTGTATTTTGCTGAAATGATGTCAATGTACATCTATGTCTCCCTATGCGAGAGGCTCGATTCTTTGCAGGAGCCGATTCCCTTGAGTCAATTCCCAGTTCCTCGCGAGCTCCTGTTGGTGCAGAGCGGCCCATTCGATGACCAGACCCAAGGCTCTCGGAGGCAGTTCACCTTCCAGAATTCTAAAATCTTCGATACGAATTGCAACTTTGTATTTTCCATAGCGCGCGTGGAAGTGAGGGGGAGAATGATCCCCATAAAACATTGCGATGATGATCCCATAAAATCGGCTAATCTCGGGTATAACTCATTCTTTCACAGGAAATGCATCCTAATATTAACTAACACGAACTGAATTCACTGTAAAAAAGAAAAGGCACTCAGCGAGGTCTTCGCTAAGTGCCCGGAATTTCTGGTGGCGAGGCTCAGAATCGAACTGAGGACACGAGGATTTTCAGTCCACTGCTCTACCGACTGAGCTACCTCGCCACAACCGAGGTTTTTTAACGGAAATGAGCGGAAGTGTCAAACGATTTCGGCCCCATCACGGGATTTAGGTCGTTTGCACTCATTCCACGGGGCTTTCAAAGCGGCGGCTCTAGTCCTTTCGGTCGTTCTTTTGCGACGTATCCCCCAGTTCGGACAGGAGCATTTCCAAGTCCTGCTCGGTAAGTTCGATGTGCAGGTCCTTGCCGTTGGCATCCTCCGGCGCGGCCGCTTTCGGGGATGCCGGTTCGGGGGCGGCGGGCGATGCCGCCGTCTGCTCGGAGGCCGCAGCGTTTTGGGCACCGCCCTTATCGGCCTCGCCGTCGGCGATCAACAGGTCCAGCTCTTCATCGGTCAGGTCAAGAAGGCTGAAGTCCTCGTTTTCACGAGGCTGCACGGCGGCTTCGCCTTCCAGTTTGAAATCGCCGTTGCGCGAATCGGATTCCTCACCGAAATCGAATGACGAAATGGTATCTTCGTTCCGGGCTGCCTCGGCGCCCGGCGCGGACGTCTCGTAATCTTTGAGCAGCGCCCCCAGGAAAAACGGCACGGACGGCTTCATCGTGTCGAAGCCGAGGGCTTCCCGGCTGCCCGCTATATTGGTCCCGCATTTCTTGCATTCGGACAGGAAATCAAAACTCACAAAACCACACTTCGAGCATTTCATTTATCGTTCTCCTTCCGCCCCCGTACTTCCAAAGTCGCCCCACAGGAGCTGAACCGAGGTGATGAGGGCTGCTGCGGCCGTTTCGAAGCGCAGGATTCTAGGGCCGAGATGCACGGGGTGGAAGCCGGCGCCGTTGAGCCCGGCGATTTCCGCGCCATCCCATCCCCCTTCGGGACCGATTGCCGCCATGACGGCCGAACAACTCGGCCCGGCTCGCCTCAGCGACTCCAGGCTGCGTTCGCGTTCGCCCTCCATGGCAAAAATACGAAGTCCCGCGCCCGTATTTTCATCCGCCGGCGGCAAGGCTCCCAGCAGGTGGTCCAGGCTCTCGAACAGCCCAAGGCCGGGGACTTTCGTCCTCCTGCACTGGCAAATCGCCCCGCCGGCAATTTTGGACCAGCGGAGAAACTTCTTTTTCGCCTGCTTTTCGTCCAGTCCGTACTGACTTCTCGACGCCCGGAAAAAAAGGATTTTCCCGACTCCCAGTTCCGTGGCCTGTCTTACCGTCATGTCCATAATATCGGCCCGGACGATCGCAAGGATAAGCGTGATTTCAAGCGGGGATTCCAAATTTGAAAGATCGAGCTTTTCCAGCAGCCGCACGGTCGCTCCGCCCTGCCCCACCCGGCTGATTTCGCCCGACCAGGCGTTGCCCAGCCCGTCGCGGACCTCGACCGCGTCCCCCGGCCTCAGCCGCATGACCTTATCCAGGTGGTGCGCGGCATCGGGGGTAAGTTCCACGAACTCGGCGTCCGCCTTCACCCCCGGCGTGAAAAAGCACTTACCGGCCATATTTCACAGCCCGAGAAGCCCGGTAAAATACCAGTGGTAAACCGCCTGCCCCCAAAAGATGTAGCACACGGCCCCGAACGCCAGGAACGGGCCGTAGGGTATTTCCGAACCCATGCCCTTGCCGCTCCGCATCATCAAAGGCAAAGCAATAATCATGCCGGAAATGGAGGACACCAGCACCGTGAACACCACTCCCTGCCAGCCCACGAAAGCTCCGATCATGCCCAGGAGCTTGATGTCTCCCCCGCCCATGCCCTCCTTTTTCCGGATGAGCGAATAGGAGGCCGCCACCAGGTAGAGCACGCCTCCGCCCGCCAGTATCCCTACCAGCGAGCCGCCCCAGGAGAGGCGCGGGGTGAAAAACGAGAGCAAAAAGCCCGCCGCGATGCCGGACAGGGAGAGAACGTCGGGGATCAGGAAGGTATCGAAATCGATGAGGGCGATGATCAGAAGGAGGGACACGAAGAGGAATTCGATCGGAAACTGCGGGTGCAACCCGTAGCGGCGGAACAAAAGCACGGCGAACAACCCGGCCGCCGCCTCCACCAGGGGATATCTCAGGGAGATGCGCGCCCCGCACCGCCGGCATTTTCCGGCCAGCAGCAAAAAACTCAGTATGGGGATATTGTCGTAGGCCGCAATGGGGCTTCCGCAGCCGGGGCACCGGGACCCCGGCGTTATCAGCGACTCGTTTCTGGGAAGCCGGTATATGACCACGTTGTAGAAACTTCCCAGGCAGCAGCCAAAAGCGAAAGCGGCTATCTGGAAAAAGACGGGGGCCGATTCGACCAGGGTCATTTTTTCTCTTCCCCGCTGCTGGCCAATTCCTGTTCGGGTTCTTCCTTTTTCTTGTACTTGCAGGACGGATTGATGCAATACAGGGTCGTCGCTCCCGATTTGGCCGTCCGGCGGAAAAGGACGGGGGAATTGCACACCGGGCAGCTTTCCTGCACCGGTTCGCCCTGGAAGAGCATTTTGCATTCGGGGTACTTGCTGCACCCGTAGAACCGGCCTCTGCGGCTCATGCGCGCCACCAGCCGGCCGTCGCACCCTTCCCGGGGGCAGGCGATGCCTGTTGAAACCGGGCGCGTGTTCTTGCATTTCGGATAACCGCTGCACGCCAGAAAATTGCCGTAGCGCCCGTGTTTGAGCACCATGGGCTTGCCGCACTTGTCGCAGG
>LUZZ01000047.1 GCA_001603845.1 Syntrophobacterales bacterium Delta_01
CATGGCACACAATTGTGCTTGAATTACAGCTACTTGTAACCGGACACCAGTGTCCTCAGTTGGTGCTCAGAGCAGGTACCGGATCGAAAGCATCATGCCGGATCGCCGTCATTCGGACAATATTGTCCGGGGTGCGTGAACGTCAGCGTGCCACGTGGAACACATGGAAAAAGGGGGCTGAACATGTTCAGCAGATTCAAGCTTTTCACCAGGATACTTTTATTCGGGGCGTTTGTTGCTTTACTGTATTCTTCGGTTTTTATCTACGTCCTGCCGGCTGTAAAGCAGAAACTGATAGACGCCAAGTATCTCAAAACACGCCACGTTGTGGAAACCGCCTGGGGAGTGCTGGATTATTACTCCAAGCTGGCTAAAAAAGGCGTAATGACGGTCGAGGAGGCCCAGCGCAACGCCAAGGAAGCCGTCAAGGCCATGCGCTACGAGAAGGATGACTACTTCTGGATCAACGACATGGAACCCCGGATGGTCATGCACCCCTTCAAACCCGACCTGGACGGCAAGGACCTGGCCGGTTTCAAGGACCCCAACGGCAAGGCCCTTTTCGTGGAGTTCGTCAACACCGTAAAACACAGCGGCGAGGGTTTCGTGGATTACTACTGGCCGAAACCCGGCCTTTCCAAGCCGGTCCCCAAGATTTCCTTCGTAAAAGGTTTTCCGGAATGGGGCTGGATCATCGGCTCGGGCATCTACATCCATGACGTGACGGCGGAAATAAACAACCTGCTGTATTCCATCCTCGCCTTCGTAGCGATGATCGGTGCCTGCACCCTGGTGCTCGCCTACTTCATCGCCCGGTCCATCGCCAAGCCGATCAACGACAGCATCGTGAAGCTGGACCAGGGGGCGGGATTTGTGGCCTCGGCCTCTTCGCAGGTGTCGGAGTCGAGCCAGAGCCTGGCGGAGGGCGCGACCGAACACGCGGCCTGCCTGGAGCAGACCTCTTCGGCCATCGAGGAAATGGCGTCCATGACCAAGCAAAACGCCGATAATTCCCAGCAGGCCAATGAGATGATGCACCAGACAATCGAGGTGGCGAACGAAGCCGAACTGGCCATGAAGGACCTGACGACGTCGATGAACGAGATTTCCCAGGCAAGCGATGAAACGGCCAAAATAATCAAGACAATCGACGAGATAGCGTTCCAGACCAACCTCCTGGCGCTGAACGCCGCGGTGGAGGCGGCGCGGGCCGGCGAAGCGGGGGCCGGGTTCGCGGTAGTGGCCGACGAGGTGAGAAACCTCGCCATGCGGGCCGCCGATGCGGCCAGGACGACGGCCAGCCTCATCGAGGGCACGGTCAACAAGATCAAAAACGGTTCGGAGCTGGTTTCCAAGACCAACGAATCTTTCGGCAGGCTCGCCACGGGGGCCAAGAAAATCGGCGACCTGATCAACGAAGTGACCATGGCATCCAGGGAGCAGGCCCAGGGGATCGAGCAGATCAACGGGGCCGTGCTGGAAATGGACAGAGTGATCCAGAAAAACGCCGCCATCGCCCAGGAGTCCGCCTCGTCTTCTCAGGAAATGGCCTCCCAGGCCAAAGAGATGAGGGAGTCGGTCGCCGACCTGACGATCCTGATACACGGGGCGGACACCAAATTGCGCGAAGCAACCGGCGCGGCCCCAAGACGAAAGGGAAAGAAGGGGGTGTCGAAAAATGCCCCTTCCGCCCGCAAGGACCCCGGGAATCCGGAGCTTCTCCCGCAATCTGCGGAATTCACTCCCGGCGCGGCTTCTCACGGAGACCGGCATGGGGCGCAGGAGCTGTTCTGACTGAGGCGTGCTGAGGGTGGGCGCGGCTTTTGGGGCTGTTGCCCCAAAGGATGTGAAGGTCCAGCCATAGTGGAACGAACAGAGTGAAACGAACATAGTGGAACGAACGAAAATCCCCCTCCCTGCGATGGGAGGGGTTAGGGGAGGGTGTCGTATTTCCGGGCACTGACGACCCCCTCCCCCTGCCCCTCCCGCCAAGGGAGGGGAGTTCATGGAGCGTCGTCCCTCGGGCTTCCGGAGAAGAAGGAAGCTTGTTTACCGATAGAGTCTTTTAACCGTGCAACAAGGCGGTGGGACCCGTGCCCCCCGCATCCTCCCGCGACAGCGGCCGTGCGCGCGCGCAGCGCACGGCCGCAACCCGATTCACTTGACTTTAACGGCACGCCTCAGTAGGATTACCGGGTCAAATTTGTGGTAAGATCCGGTTTTTCTAATGATTTGGCCGGAATCCCCCGGCACCCACTCGGGGAAGGTGAAACGGTGCGCATCCAGGTCCTGGTCATCCGGCTCATTCTCGGCGTAGTGTTTGGGGTCTTCCTTTCCCGTGTGTTTTTTCCGGCTTCGAGCAAATGGCTGGCGGTGGTGTTCGCGGCCTTGCTCGTCTTCTTTGCCTATTGTTTCGAGTACTTGCATAAAAGGGAACGGAAATAGGGGGCAACGGTCCATTATAGCGGGAGCCGCAACACAGGCGTTCCCGCGGGGAGAGTTCTATGCCTTGGGAAAGGCCGCCCGGAAGAAGGGCGCCGGGGAGTGGGCCGCCGCAGAGCCTGGAAGAGATCGCCAGGTGGCTGTGGAACCGCTACAAGATGACGCCTTCGGCAAAACGCCGTCCGCTGTGGCTGCTGGTCATCGCGGCGCTGCTGGTCGTCGTTGCGCTTGATTCCTACTACATCGTCGAACCCCAGGAAACGGCGGTGGTGCAGCGTTTCGGCAGGTATGTGGGCACCACGGACGCCGGACTCCATTTTAAAATCCCCTTCGGAATCGAAACCGTGAAAAAAGTGGTGACCGGGCGCGTGCTCCAGCGCGAGTACGGGTATCGAACCGTCCAGCCCGATGTCCGGTCCCGGTTCCTGGAGAAGGGGTACGAGCAGGAGTCGCTGATGTTGAGCGGCGACCTGAACGTGGTGAACCTCCAGTGGACGGTGCAGTACAAGATCAGCGACCCCGCGGACTACCTGTTCAAGATCAGCAGCGTGGGGCTCAAGGAAAACGGTGTGGAAGCCACTCTGGACGATATTTCCGAGTCGGTGATGCGCCGGATCGTGGGCAACCGGTATGCGGACGAGGTGCTGACCACCGGCCGGGCCTCGATCGCCGACCAGGCCAAGACGGAAATTCAAAAAGCGATGGACATGTTCCATTCCGGCATCCAGATCGTTACCGTAAAGCTCCAGAACGCCAATCCGCCCGACCCGGTGAAGGCGGCCTTCAACGAAGTCAACGAGGCCCGCCAGGAAAAGGAGCGGATGATAAACGAGGCGCAGCAGGCCTATAACCAGAAAATACCAAAAGCTTTGGGCGAAGCCCGGCAGACGGTGACGCAGGCCGAAGGCTACGCACTGGAGCGCGTGAACCGCAGCCAGGGCGAAATCAAGCGTTTCACGGACATCCTGACCGAGTACGAAAAAGCGCCCGATGTAACCCGGCGCCGGATGTATATCGATTCGTTCCAGGTACTGATGGACCGGATCGACCACCTTTACGTCATAGACAAAGACCAGAAAAGCCTTCTTCCCCTGTTCAGCCTCGACAAGCTCAAGCCCTCGGGCAACGCCACGGCGCAGAACAAGGAGAAGTAGGCGGTGCTGGATGCCGGAGGACCGGCAACTCGCAACCGGTAACCCGCAACCCAAAAGGATGGCCTCATGGTTCCACGCGGGACCAAGATTCTTATCGGACTTTTTGTTGTCGTGGCAATTATCGTTGTCGCGTCGTTTTGCGTGGTGAACGAAAACGAGCAGGTGGTGATAACGCAACTGGGGGCTCCCGTCGGCGACGCGATCACCCAGGCGGGGCTTCATTTCAAGATTCCCTTCATCCAGAAAGCCAACTTTTTCGACAAGCGGATAATGAAATGGGACGGAAATCCCAACCAGATCCCCACCAGGGACAAGAAATACATCTGGGTGGACACCACGGCGCGCTGGCGCATCAAGGACCCCCTGCTGTTCCTGAAACGGGCGGGGACCCTGGGCATCGCCAACAGCCGGCTTGACGGAATCATCGACTCGGTGGTCCGCGACCACGTTTCGAACAACGACCTGGTCGAACTGGTGCGGAGCGAGGGCTGGGAGGAAGCCCGGCAAAGGCTGCACGATGCGGCGCTGCCGGACACCACCCTCGAGTTCGGGATGGAAACGCCGGAAGTGAGCGACCAGCTCCAAAAGGGCCGGGAGCAGATCACCCATGAGATGATCGCCGACGCCGAGCGGCTTCTTCCCGAATTCGGGATCGAACTGCTCGACATTCGCATCAAGCGGATCAATTACGTGGAGTCGGTGCAGCAGAAAGTGTTCGATCGCATGATCTCCGAACGCAAGCGTATCGCCGCCCAATACCGTTCCGAAGGCGAAGGGGAACGCGCGGCGATTCTGGGCCAGATGGACAAGGAACTTGCCAAGATCACGTCCGAAGCTTATCGCAAGTCCCAGGAAATACGGGGAAAAGCGGATGCGGAGACCACCCGCATCTACGCGGAAGGCTACGGGAAGGACCCGGAATTTTTTAACCTGTACAGAACACTTGACCTCTATCGCAACTTCAGTAAAAACTCATCGTTCATGCTCACAACCGATGCCGATGTCTTCAAGTATTTGAAAGGCAGCGGCGCAGCGACGCCAAAATAGCAGCAGGAGAACCGACTTTGGCATTTCATGAAGAAAACCCGCGGGCGGTGGCTGAAGCGGATATCGTTGTCGGAATCCCTTCGTTGAACGAAGTGGAAAGCATCGCCCGCACCACCGGGCAGGTAGATCAGGGGCTGACGCAGTATTTCCCGGATTTGAAGTGCGTCATCATCAATTGTGACAACCACTCGGCGGACGGGACTCGCGAAGAGTTCCTCTCGGCGCCCGGAAACGTTCCGAGGATTTATCTCTCGACGGCCCCCGGCGTTTACGGCAAGGGGCACAACATCCGAAATTTCCTGGAAAAAGCCCGGGAGCTTTCGCCGAAGGCGCTGGTGCTGGTCGAGGCGGACGTAAAGAACATTGCCCCGGTGTGGATCCGGAACCTGGCCGAACCGGTGTTGAAGGGGGCGGGGTTCGTCTGCCCTCTTTACGTGCGCCACAAGTACGAGGCCACGCTCACCAGTTCGACCATTTATCCGCTGCTCCGGTGCCTTTACGGAAGGCGGGTGCGCCAGCCCCACGTGGGCGAGTGCGGCTTCAGCCCGAAGCTGCTCGACACCTACCTCGACCCGTCCCTGTGGAACGAATCCACCGAGAGGTTCGGGATAGACATCTGGCTGGCAAACGTCGCGCTGGCATCGAGGGTGCCGATAGTGCAGTCCTTCATGGGGGCGCCCAAGGTACACCGGGTGAGGGACCCCAACGCCCACCTCCGGGTCATGTTTCACGAGGTGCTCAGTACCATCTTCGACCTGATGAAGGTTTACCCCAATTTCTGGGGGCAGGTCAAATGGAGCAAGCCGTCGGCGCTTTTCGGCACCGACCTCCACGAGGTGGAAACACCGCTTCCGGTGGACATAAACGTCAACCGGTTATACGAACGTTTTATCGAGGGTTTCGACAGGTATTTTTCGACCTGGGAGCGTGCGTTCGGCCAGATGGTCGTGCCCAAGATCCAGGAGATACGCTCTATCGGGCTTCAGCACTTTTCTTTTCCGGCACAGACCTGGGCGACCATCCTGTTCGACGCCGCGGTCGCCTACGGGCGGATGGCCGGGCCGGAGCGCGAAGAACTGCTCGACGCTCTCCTGCCGCTCTACCTGGGCCGTGTCCTGTCTTACGTAAAGAGAACGGAAAGGATGTCGCTCCAGCAGGCCGAAGAGCTGATTGAAAACGATTGCATGATTTTCGAAGAAAACAAACCTTATATTATCAAGGTGTGGACTTGAGAAGGGGGAAGGGGACCTCTGATGCCGAAGATCCTTGTGGTAGACGATGAAGAACACATTCGACTGCTCTACTCCGAAGAGCTAAAAGAAGCGGGATATGAAGTCATTACGGCTGAAAACGGATTCAAGCTGCTGGAAAGGATCGAGAACGAAAAACCCGACCTGGTAATCCTGGACATCAAGATGGTGGACTACAACGGCCTGGACCTGCTGCAGGACATCCGCAACCGGTTCTACGACCTGCCGGTGATCCTGTCCACGGCCTACGATACCTTCAAGGAAGACATGAAGTCCATCGCGGCCGATTTCTACGTGGTCAAAAGCTTCGACCTGACCGAATTGAAAAAGAAAATAGCCATGGCCCTGGAAACGAGGCTGCCGGATTGAAGGCCGCCGGCCTTTGGGGAAGAAGCAGTACGCCCGGCGTATGCTTTCCGAAAGCGTGGAGCTGCGCCCGGGCATGTTTTCCAGGAACTTGGACCCGCCACCCGGACATGCTTTCCGAGAATGTGGACCTGCCGCCCGATAATGTTGCCTGAAAAATCCATGAATTCCACGTAACGGGGGTTTCACCGATAACGCAAAAGCGCCAAAACCGTCATTCCCGCAGCGCATTTGGGCGGGAATCCGGCGTCTTTTTCGGCTGGTTCCCAAATCTGCTGGTTTCTAAGCCGGAGCCTGGGGGCCGGCGGTACCAAAAGATTTGGGCAGCAATCCCTGAAGCGGTGCCCACCTTGTGGCTCCGGCTCGCGTGTGCGCGCCCGGTCAGGGTGTTTCTGCCGCCGTGCCCGCCTGGTAGGACTGATACCACTCCACAAATTTCGAAATCCCCTCGCGAAGCGGGGTGCTGGGACGGAACCCGAAATCCCGGGCAAGGCCGTCTATGTCCGCAAAGGTCTCCTTCACGTCGCCGGGCTGCATCGGGAGCATGTTCTTCCGGGCCTTGATTCCGAGGCATTGCTCCAGCATGGCGATGAGGTCCATGAGCCTTACCGGCTGGTTGTTGCCGATGTTGTAGATGCGGTAGGGCGCGAAACTGGATGCCGGATCGGGGGACCGGCTGTCCCAGGCGGGATTGGGCGCGGGAGGGGCGCCCATGATGCGCCGCATGGCCTCCGTGATGTCGTCTATGTAGGTGAAATCGCGGCCCATGCGGCCGTAGTTGAACACGTCTATCGGTTTTCCGGCAAGCATCGCCTTGGTGAACAGGAAGAGCGCCATGTCCGGCCGTCCCCAGGGACCGTAAACCGTGAAAAACCGGAGCCCGGTGCAGGGCAGCCCGTAGAGATGGGCGTAGGAGTGCGCCATGAGCTCGTTCGCTTTTTTGGTGGCGGCGTAGATGGACACCGGGTGGTCCACGTTGTCGTGTACCGAAAAGGGAATCTTCTCGTTTGCGCCGTAAACGGAACTCGAAGATGCAAAGAGCAGGTGCTTCGAGTTTACCGCCCGGCACCCTTCCAGCACGTTCAGAAAACCGGTGATATTGGATTCGATGTAGGCGCCGGGATTTACCAGCGAATAGCGTACCCCGGCCTGGGCGGCCATGTTGACCGCCGTCTCGAAGCCGTACTCGGCGAAAAGGTCCCGGACGGCCGGGGCGTCGGTGAGGTCCAGCCTTACGAACCGAAATCCGGGCAGCTTGCCCAGCGCTTTCAGCCGGTTCCATTTCAGCGACGGATCGTAGTAGTCGTTAACATTGTCCACGCCCACCACCGGCAGGCCTTCCCGGAGAAGCCTGCGTGCGAAGTGGAATCCGATAAACCCCGCCGCCCCAGTGACCAGCACCGGTTTTTGAACGTCCATGTACTCGAAAGCCTCCTAAAAATAAAAATGATGCCGCCGCTCGGACGACCGCCTGAGAGACGGTTTGTCCGCCCGTTCCTACTTTCGTGCCCGAACGACGAGCACCGAGCACGGCGCCTTGCGGACCACCCGGTCGGCGGTGCTCCCGAAAAGCACATGGGCGAGGCCCGTCAGGCCGTGGGCGCCCATGACGATAAGGTCCAGTTTTCTTTCCTGGGCGATCCGGAGTATCTCCGTCGCCGCATACCCGGAGGTCAGGCTCACGTCGGAGGCGACGGCCTGGGGGATGCGCGACAGATACTTGTCCTCGATGGTCTTCCGGGCCGCCTCCGTCACCTCCTCGATGAACTTGGGGTCGTATTCTATGGGCATGTAGGTGGCGTGGACGGGCGGGGCGAGAGAAAAACTGGCCAGCACGTGGATGACGTGCAGGGTCGCTCCGCATTGTTCCGCAAGGGCCAGGGCGTCTTCGAAAGCGTCGTCGGAGTTTTCGGAAAAATCAGTGCAAAACCCTATGTTTTTGAAAACCGGCTTTACCGCCATGACGTTCTCCTTATAAGTCGGAAGATGATGATCTCCGGCAATCGACAACCAACCGTTCCCAATCCGGCGCGATCCCGACAAGGCGTGTTTGCGAACAGGCTCTAAGTCGCCACCACCCACACCGTGGTGCCGCGAGCCAGCCTCAGGACCGTGCTGGAGACGCTGCCGAGCAAAAACTCCTTAACGCGGCTCAGGCGCCTGCGCCCCAGCACTATGGTCGTACAATCCAGTTCCGCCGCTTTGCTCAGGATGATATCCGCCAGGTCGTCCGATTCCACCGTAAACTCGGCGGATATCAGCTCCTCGGCAAAACCGGCCCCGGAAAGCACTTCCAGCGCGTCGGCAAACGCCCGTTTCATCCTTTTTTCGTCCTCGTGCCTCCAGAAATAGCCGGCGAGGTCGGGCCTTTCCAAGTGAACACGCTCGATTCGCTGGACTTCGCCCCTTTTGAGCATATCGGGCGAAGCGGTCGGGAGGATGTGAAACAGGATGAACTCGCAGTTCGGGACACCTTTCAGGATTCGCACCAGGTACTCAACGAGTCTCCGGTCTTCCGGCAGGCAATCGAGTGCGATCAGCAACCGTTCCATAGTCTTTCAGATCCCCTTGAACACCTTTGCAAGCGATTCACCGGATACGTGCAGTTTCCATTCGTTCAGCCAGCCGAAAGGGGTTTCCAGGACGGTATAGCCCGTCCTCTCCAGGCGGGTCCTGACCTCGTCTTTCATCGCGGCGGCGATTTCCACCGGCGCCTTGCTCGAAGACAGGTGGTTGAACGAGTGCAGCACCACGAGTTTGGTGTCGAATTTTCCCCCCAGCCATTTAGCGTTCTTGACCCACTTGGTGACTACCCGGTCCTCCCGCCCGACATCTTCCGCCTCGGCATGGTAGAAGATCACCACCGCCCGGCGGTACGTTTCCTCGCCCGCCGGGTCCGGCGCATCCGGCACGACCTTCTCGAAAGGTTTTACCCAAAACTCGGGCGAGTAGAACATGAGAAGCTTCATAGCCATCCGGCTGCGGCCCCGGTCCGGGAACTCCGCCGGGACAGATCACGGGTTGTGGGTTGCGGGCCACTGGTTTTGGGTTACAGGCTGCGATCAGCGGGTTTGTTTCGTCACCCCGTGTCCCACGCTGTCACTATATCGTAAAAATGCCGCACAATATCATAAAAACTCATGCGGTTTGAGCACGAAGGGGATTGCTGCACATAAGCTTGCTTCTTTTTCGGAAACCCGGGATGAAGAGTGGGCACCATTTATTTGTGGGTAAGCCCTTAAGCTCTACCCCCCTGACGAACGCAGGCGTGGACTCAGGCGTCGAACTGTCCGTGCTCCTGGCATAGCGGGACGGCATGGCGAATTCTGATGGTATCAATAGGTGTGCCGTGATTTCTGCGGTTCTTTTTCTTTAACCCAGTCGCGCAGAACCTTGTTGACCCGTGTCTGCCAGCCGGGCCCCGTTGCCCTCAAGGCTTCCAGTACGTCCGCATCCAGGCGGATGTTGACATGGATTTTTGTCGTCGAAGCCTTGGGGCGTCCTCGTGGTTTTAGCATTTCGGAAGCGGCCTGCGGCCCCAAAAGGGCAGGTAGAACCTCGGACGCCGGTCTGGCATTCCGGAAATCCTCATCGGTCCATTCCGGGTTTTCCCTGTCCACCAGCTCAGGATTGGATTTGCGTTTCATACCGGAGTACCTCCCTCCGGTTGGCCTTACGTAAGCTTATGACTCGAATTGCACCTTCACGCGGGGTAAACACCAATGAATAAAGACGATTTTCGATCAATCCGAAAGCACGATAACGGGACTGACTCTCCGTGATTGCGGCGCGTGTCCTGGACAATTATCGCGCTGTCCCACTCAAATTGGGCGACTTCCTCGAAGGAAATGCCCCGTAATTCCATGTTCCAGACGTTCTTTTCAGGATCGAACTCAATCTCCATTTATTGTACCCACAATAATTTCTGCGTCAAGCCTGTAAGAACCGCATGTGGTGGCTCAAGAACCGCATGATGCCCCGGTTAAACGGGAGCCGGTGCTCCGAGGCGGCGGCCCGTCATCATCGTCTCCGTTTCCCGTGTCAGGGCAAGTGTTTTTGGCGGAGCCGGTCGATGAAAGATTCCAGGTCGTTCGGGTCGCCTTCCCTGTAATCTTCGGGATACAGCAGCGCGGACATGTAGAAGATGCTCGAAAGCTCCAGCGCCTGCGCCGCCCTCATGGCAAAAGAACTCAGCCCTTTTTCGCACTCCGCCCTGGCGTCCTTGTCCATGCCTTCGTAAAACGGAGCGACCGTCTCGGAGAGTTCCAGCAGGATCGTCGCTTTTTCCCGAAGTTTTTGCCGGTACGCCGCAGGGTCGTCTTTTTCGAAAAGGGCCTCCCGCGCTTCGATCTCGACGAGCCTGATCTTCTCCGCCGCGCTTTGCAGGGCCGAAAGGGCATTGCGCACGCTTTCCCTCGATGTCATAGAATTCCTCCGGAAATCAAAACCATTGTGAGCTAAATGTACTGATCGGCAAGTTCCGTGATGATTTGTTCCACATCACTGTCCGGTTCCGAGGTCAGTTCCTTCATCGCGAATTCCAGGCGCCGGCATCCCGGACGCCCTTGGAGCAGGCGCTCCTCGAAGCAGTCCCTGCGTGCTGAGGTCCTCATCGATATCAGGCCAGTGGATCCCGTAGCCGGCACCGGCAATACGCCAATTGTTCCTTTGTGCGACAGTGGCGTGCAAGAGGCGCGGATACCATGCCAGAGGCACCGTGATCGTGCGCCCGTCTGCAAGGTCCACGCTGATGGTGTCTTCCGAAAAACGGACGTCCTTGACGCGTTCACCCGCCTTAGGTTCGGAAATAGACATGCCAGGCCTCCAAAAGTTCCCGTTGGTTCGCGGTTGCCAGCGCTTCAATTTTTCTCAGTTCCGTAGGGCTGAAGCCAAGATTGTACGCCAAACTCACGGGGGATAGCCAGAATTTGGCCGACAAATCATCCCGGTCGACATGGACGTGTGGTGGTTCATTTGGTTCGTGACTGTAGAAATAAAAGCGGTACGGTCCCGTCCTCAAAACGACCGGGGTCATCAACACGCTCCTGGACTCAATTGACTGGAGAAATCCTCCGAGCAGCCTCGAATTCTATCAGATATACTGATCCGCCAGCTCGGTTATGATTTGTTCCACATCACTGCACGGTTCCGAGGTCAGTTCTTTCATCGCGGATTCCAGGCGCTGGTGCACGCGGCCCTCCTCGAATTCGCCGAGCGTCCGCAAAGCGCCTCCCCGGCGCCCCAGGCGGAACAGGAGCTTGTCCTCGGGCGAAAACGCCAGGTAGCGGTCGATCACCGCCAGCATGGCCTCCTTATCCTCCGGGAGCTTTCCGACGACCTCTTCCAGCAGGTTGATAATATGGTAGGAGTCGACGGTGCTGTGGATTCCCTGAAGCGAGTCCATGAAAAGCCTGATTTCCCGCACCTGCTCGTCGTCGGTCAGGGGGACGAAGCGGCCGGATTCCTTGTCGGCGAGCAGGGGCGCGCCGGACGGGATACGCAGGCTCCTGATCCTTATGAAGTGAGGATCGATTTCGTTGAGGACCCGCGCGGATTCGACGGCGTGCTCGTCGGAGAGCGCCTTCCCCCCCAGTCCGGGCATGACGTATTCGGAAAGCTCCATCCCGGCTTCGATGACCTTGCGGCCCGCCTCGATGTGCTGCCGGGCGGTGGTGCCCTTGTTCACGAATTCCAGCACCCGGTCCGAACCGCTTTCCATGCCGATGTGGATGCGGTCGAGCCCCGCCTGCCGGATCTCGGTAAGCTCCGAGACGCTTTTCCGGGCGAGGGTACTGCTGCGGGCATAAGAGGTGATCCTCCCCACGCCCCGAATCCGGGCCTTGAGGTACCGGATGGCCTCGGCCAGCATGCCGCCGGGCAGCATCAGGCTGTTGGCGTCCTGGATGAAAACGCTCCCGTTCCCCATGTAGCGCCATACCGCAACCTGGCGGTAGTAATGATCGTAGGCGGGGTCGGAAAAAACGGCCGCCAGCACCTGGCGCCCCGCCCGTGTCCCGCGCTCGGCCGCGCTGGACCGCGCATCCAGTTCTTCGATGATTTGGGCTACGGAATCAATGTCGTGCTTTATTTCCGGCAGGGACCGCCGGCTGAAGGCGGTGCCCTTGTACACCCGGCAAAACGTGCACTTGTTCCACGGACAGTTCCTGGTAAAACGCAGCAGCAGGCTTCCCGCCTCGCTGGGAGGCCGGATGGGCCCCTGTTCGAAACTCGTACCTTCCATTCCCACTTCTCCGGTCTATGCTGGACCCGGGCGACGGCCGGGCGGCGGGAATCGGCGCCGGGCGGTTGCAAATTGCCCAGGCCGATCATTTCATCCTTCCCACCATCGTCCGGAAGCTGTTAAACTCGGTTGCCACGCAAAAAATAAGAGATATGTTGCAAGATATCAAATCCGCGGAGAAAGTATGGAAGAAAAAATAACCGCCGTCTACCTGATGGTCCGCCGTTCCGAGCTTTCCCCCGAAGATGCGGGCAGCTTCGAGCGGCCCATGGAGGAGCAAAAGCGCCGGTGCACCGAGTTCCTGAAGAGGGCGGGCATCGAGCAGGGGCCGCAGGTCGCTTTCTACCGGAGCCGGAGCGATTTGCTCAAAGACGTCGAGCGGGACCGCATCGGCCGGCTGGTGGTGTGCGATCTCGACCGGCTGGGCGCCTTCGAGGGCGAACGCGACGCCATGCTGTTCGAGCTGAGGATGCGCGGAATCGAAGTGCTGGCGGTGGAGAGCCGGAACTGACCAACCAACCCTCCAACCGGTAAGGACCGCAACGAACATGTCTCTGGCCGAGGTCATTCGGAAAAAGGTTCGAGGTTTTCTGTCCCAGTTCGCCCAGTTTTTCCTGGGGGTGGGGATCGCGCTTCTGGTGCTGGGAGTGGTCACAGGGGTGCTGGCGCTCGGTTTGCTGGTCTTTCGGAAGTTTTTTTGACCCGAAAGGGCCGGTCCGGGATGTCCCGCGCAGTGCGGCACGCCCTTGACCCCCGCCGCCGAGCTGGGATATTCTCCCGGACTTCGGGAAATTTCATTGAAGGAGTGCCCCCGTGATTGCCATTCTCGACTATAAGGCCGGAAACCTCACCAGCGTGGAACGTGCCCTGAACCATCTGGGGTTCCCCTGCATCGTCACCAATTCGCACCAGGAAATCCGCAAGGCGGAAAGGGTCGTCTTCCCGGGCGTGGGCGCGGCCGGCAAATCGATGGAAAGCCTCGGCGAACTGGGGCTCGATACGCTGCTCCACGAACTGTTTGATTCCGGGGTGCCCATTCTGGGCATTTGCGTCGGGCTGCAGGTCCTGTTCGACTTCAGCGAGGAAAACAACACCCGCTGCCTCGGGATTTTGCCCGGCGAAGTGCGCCGGTTTCCGGAAAAAATGCAGTCGGAAGACGGACGGCTTCTCAAGATACCGCACATGGGCTGGAACGCGGCAAATTTCGTGGGCGACCATCCCGTGTTCCGGGACATCCCGGAGGGCAGCGAGTTCTATTTCGTCCACAGTTACTACCCGCATCCCGCCGACCCGGACATGACCGCCGCCACGACCGGCTACGGGATCGAATTCGCGAGCGCCGTGGCCTACCGGAACCTTGCCGCCGTGCAGTTCCATCCCGAAAAGAGCGGAAAACCCGGCCTGCGGCTGCTCGAAAATTTCTGCCGCTGGAAGGTCTAGAACCGGGCGGGAGACGTGCGCGCCCGGCGGGCGCCGCGCCCTTTGCCGCACCGTTGTGAGGGCACCAAGATGCTTAGCAAGCGAATCATTCCCTGCCTCGACGTCCGGGACGGCCGGACCACCAAGGGGATCAAGTTCAAGGACAATATCGACATCGGCGACCCGGTCGAAATGGGACGCTTCTACTACGAGCAGGGAGCCGACGAGATCGTCTTCTACGACATTACGGCATCGAGCGACCGGCGTCCCATCATGCTCGACGTGGTGAGGCGCGTGGCGCAGACCATCTTCATTCCGTTTTCGGTGGGAGGCGGGATTCGCACCCTGGAAGACATGCGCGACGTCCTGCTGGCCGGGGCGGAAAAAGTGAGCGTCAACTCGGCGGCCGTGCTCAACCCGGACATCATTCGCCAGGGAGCGGAGGCCTTCGGCAGCCAGTGCGTCGTGCTGGGAATGGACGTCAAGAAGGTGGGCGTTTCCGAAAAGATCCCCTCGGGCTACGAGATGGTCATCAACGGCGGCCGCACCTACATGGGCATCGACGCCTTGTGGTGGGCGCAGGAGGCCGAACGGCTGGGCGCCGGCGAAATATGCCTCAACTCCATCGACGCTGACGGGACCAAAACGGGCTATGAGCTGGAGCTTACGAAGCTCATCTCCACCAGCGTGCGGATTCCGGTGATCGCCTCCGGCGGAGCGGGCGAGCCGCAGCACCTTTTCGACGTCCTGGACCGCGGGTGCGCCGACGCGGCCCTCATCGCCTCCATGGTGCACTACGGAACGTACACCATTGCCGGCATAAAAGGTTTTCTGGCCGAAAAAGGCGTCAAGGTTCGGGGAACATGGTGAGACGGGGGACGGATGGCGGATAGCGGATGCCAGATGGCGGAAGTTGGTGACCGGGGGACGGGAACCGAATCCCGGAGGCGCGAAGGGCTGCGCTCCGATACCCGATACCCGCCACCCGATATCCGCTGTCGGATGCCAGATGACGGAAGCTGGTAGCCGGGGGACGGGAACCGAATCCCGGAGGCGCGAAGGTCTGCGCTCCGATACCCG
>LUZZ01000048.1 GCA_001603845.1 Syntrophobacterales bacterium Delta_01
ACGCCGGCTTCCTCGATGTGCTGCATGACCGCGCCGATCACCACGCGCTCGCCGTCCGCCAGCGCGTCCACGTCGATCTCGAAGGCATCCTCCATGAATTTGTCGATCAGCACCGGCTGGCCGGGGGAAGCCTCGAAAGCCTTTTGGATGAATTCCGCCAGGCGCCCTTCGCTTTCCACCAGCGCCATGGCGCGCCCGCCCAGCACGAAAGACGGTCGCACCAGCACCGGGTAGCCCAGGCCGACGGCCACCGTGCGGGCTTCCTCCAGCGAACGGGCGATGCCGTTATCGGGCTGGGGTATATCCAGCTCGCGCAGCAGTTTGGCAAACTCCTCGCGGTCCTCGGATAACTGAATGGCGTGCGGCGAGGTGCCCAGCACGGACACGCCGGCCGCCTCCAGGCAGGCGGCCAGGTTGAGGGGTGTCTGCCCGCCGAACTGCACGATCACGCCTTGCGGGCGCTCGCGCTCCACCACGTTCATCACGTGCTCGAAGGTAAGCGGTTCGAAATACAGGCGCGCGGCGGTGTCGTAATCGGTGGAGACCGTCTCGGGATTGCAGTTCAGCATGACCGCCTCGTAGCCCAGGCGCTGCAAGGCGAAAGCCGCCTGGCAGCAGCAGTAATCGAATTCGATGCCCTGGCCGATGCGGTTGGGACCGCCGCCCAGGATGAGGATCTTGGGCTTATCGGTCGGGCGGGATTCGTCTTCCATTTCGTAGGCGCTGTAGAGGTAAGGCGTCTGCGCTTCGAATTCCGCCGCGCAGGTATCCACGCGCTGGAAGGTGGGCAGGACGCCCAGTTGCTTTCTCATATCCCTGACCTCGTCCTCGGAAATCATCAGCAGGCGCGCCAGGTGGCTGTCGGCGAAACCCAGGCGCTTGGCGGCGCGCAGCAGGGTTGGGAATGGTTCCGCTTGCGGATCGGCAGCCGCAAGCCGCGCCTGCATTAGGTGGATGGCTTGCAGTTCCGCCAGGAACCACAGATCGTAACCGCAAGTCTGTTGAATTTCCTCCAGGGGCAAGCCCTGACCAATCGCGCGGTACACGCGGAACAGGCGCTCGGCGGTGGGGGTGGCCAGGGCGGCCAAATCCTCCGCTTCCGCCGGTAGCCCGCGCGCCGGGCCGCTGCCATCCAGCGCGTCCACGCCGATCTCCAGCGACTGGACGGCCTTGAGCAGCGCCTCGGGGAAGGTGCGCCCCAGCGCCATGACCTCGCCTACCGATTTCATCTGCGGGCCGAGGCGGTCATCCACGCCGGGGAATTTCTCGAATGCCCAGCGCGGGATCTTGACCACCGTGTAATCCAGCGAGGGCTCGAAGGCGGCCGTAGTGCGGCCGGTGATGTCGTTGGGGATCTCGTCCAGGGTGAAACCCACCGCCACCAACGCGGCCAGCTTGGCAATGGGCACACCGGTGGCCTTGGAGGCCAGGGCCGAGGAGCGGCTGACGCGCGGGTTCATCTCGATCACCACGGCGCGCCCCGTTTCGGGATGGACGGCGAACTGCACGTTGGCGCCGCCGGTTTCCACGCCCACCGCGCTGAGCACGCGCCGCGCCAGGTCGCGCAGCACCTGGTATTCGCGGTCGGTGAGCGTCTGGGCGGGCGCGACGGTGATGCTGTCGCCGGTGTGCACGCCCATCGGGTCGAGGTTCTCGATGGCGCAAATGACGGCGAAGTTATCTGCCCGGTCGCGCATGACCTCCAGCTCGAATTCTTTCCAGCCCTGAATGCTTTCCTCGATCCAGGACTGGCCGATGGGCGAGGCGGCCACGGCCTGACGCACAGCCTCGGGCAGTCCGGCGGCATCCTGCACCCAGGCGGCGCCCGTGCCGCCCAGCGCGAAGGAGGCGCGCACCAACAGCGGATAGCCGATCCCGGCGGCCAGCGCCTGCGCTTCAGCCAGGGAGCAAGCCGCGCCGCCGCGCGGGGTGGGAATGCCGGCTTTATGCATGGTATCGCAGAACAGCAGGCGGTCCTCAGCAGCTTCAATCGCGCGGATATCCGCGCCGATCAGGCGCACGCCATACTTGTCCAGCACGCCATTGCGGCTGAGCGACCGCGCCAGGTTCAGCCCGGTCTGGCCGCCCACGGTGGGCAGCATGGCGTCCGGCCGTTCCTGGCGAATGATGGCTTCCAGCGCGTGCGGGGTGAGCGGCTCGATGTAGGTGGCGTCGGCCAGTTCGGGGTCGGTCATGATGGTGGCCGGGTTGGAATTGACCAGCACCACGCGGTAACCCTGTGCACGCAAGGCTTTGAGCGCTTGCGTGCCGGAGTAGTCGAACTCGGCCGCCTGCCCGATCACGATCGCGCCGGAGCCGGGGATGAGGATGGTGTGGATGTCCTCGCGTTTAGGCATGGCAGACCTCCTGGTCGATCATCTGGAAAAACTCGCGGAAAATGCCATGCGCGTCGTGCGGGCCGGGGGCGGCCTCGGGGTGGAATTGCACGCTCAGCACCGGCTGGCGTTTCAGACGGAAGCCCTCCAGCGAACCATCATTCAGGCTTTTATAAGTGATCTCCACCTCGGCCGGGTCGAGGTCATCCGGCACCACGCAGTAATTGTGATTTTGGGCCGTGATCAGCACCTTACCGCTGGGCAGGTGCTGCACGGGATGATTGCCGCCATGATGGCCGAAAGCCAGGCGGCGGGTGCCCGCCCCCAAGGCGCGGCCGATGACCTGGTGCCCCAGGCAGATGCCGAAGAGCGGCACGCCGCTATCCAGTAAATCCCTGACAATTTCCACCAGGTAGGGCAGTCCGGCCGGGTCGCCGGGGCCGTTGGATAGGAACACGCCATCCGGGTGGTACGCCAGCGCTTCGCGCGCGGGGGTGGCGGCCGGCACGACCGTTACGCGCGCGCCGCCGGCAGCCAGGTGGCGCAGGATATTCTCCTTGATGCCGAAATCGTAGGCCACGATATGAGCGTTGTGGTTTGAACCAGGCGGATCGAGCGGCGGCAGCCTGGCGCTGCCCTCGTCGCCCGGCCAGTCATAAGCCACATTGCAGGTCACCTCACGCACCACGTCGCGCCCGTCCAGCCCCGGCCAATCCGCGGCCATTTGTAATAACTTTTCAGGGCTGGTGCCGCGCGTGGAGAGGGCGGCCTTCTGGGTACCGCCGTCGCGCAGGCGGCGCGTCAGCCAGCGCGTGTCCAGGTCAGCGATGGCAGGCACGCCATGCTGCGCCAGCCAGTCCGCAAGCGGCAAGGCGGCGCGCCAGTTGGAGACCTGCGGGCTGAGGTGGTTGATCACCAGCGCGGAGACCTGCGGGCGGGCGGATTCGTCGTCCTCCAGGTTGATGCCCACGTTGCCGATGTGCGGGGTGGTGAAAAGCACGCCTTGCCCGCGGTAGGAGGGGTCGCTGAGGATTTCCTGATATCCGCTCATGCTGGTGTTGAAGACCAGTTCGAAAACGGCGTCCGCTTGCGCGCCGAAGGCGCGGCCATGCAGTACCATGCCGTCCTGTAAAACGAGAGTTGCGATTTCCATAATGAATAACGCTCCATGATCAAGGCAAGATTGCGATCGACCCGCGCGAACCGTCCGCCGGGTGCAGGCACAAAAAAACAGCCCTCCGAAAAGAAGGGCTGTTGGGGTTTTGCTCTACATTACGCTCATTTTGCTGCGCTCACGCTTTCGGCGACAAATCCAGGCGGCCGTCTTCCCGGGGAGAAGCGGTGGGTTGAAATCGGGTTCGCAGCATTCGGTTCATGGGGGACATATTGGAGGCTATTTTATCATGTATAGACAAACTGTCAAGATTGTCTATACATGAATTCATGCATTTTTACACTGAGCTTGCCACAGCCTGCTGGGGCGGGCTTCGCAAAGACAACATGGAAAATGATTTCGCGAGTAGCGAAGCCCTGCCCTGCGCTGATGGCAGGCAACATAATGCTTTTAAATTAAGGTACACCATCATCTGGCGGCTGAAAGCCGCTGTTGCAGAGTATCTCCGCCCAACATTATTAACAAAAGAAATTTACGAAAAGTCGGATTGGAATAGCACCAATCCGACCTACATGAACTCAACTCATACTAATTTAATTTGGCTTTGAGATTGTTTCGGTCTGCGCGTGTTCCCAAGCGCAGACCTCGCAAATACATATCAAGTAAATGGGAATGTGGGATCTATTTTTATTATTAGGCCGTTACAGTTTGGCTGGCATTCACGTAGGTCAGCCATTCCGCTGAGCGCGGGCCTTTGCCGGTGATGGCGGCGTGGAAGGCTTTCTGGACCTGGCGGGTGACGGGGCCCATGCGGCCAATGCCAATGGTGCGGAAGTCCACCTCGCGGATGGCGATGCACTCGGCGGCCGTGCCGCACACGAACAGCTCATCGGAAATGTAAAGCTGGTCACGCGAGACGGGCTGCTCGAGGGTTTCGATGCCCAGGTCGGCGCACAGGGTCAGGATGGATTTGCGCGTGATGCCTTCCAGGACAGCGGCGGTGAAGGGCGTGATGACCTTGCCGTCGCGCACGATGAAGAGGTTCTCGCCGGTGCACTCCGCCACGTAACCCTGCGGGTCGAGCATGATGGCTTCTTCGAAGCCCAGGCGCATCGATTCGGTCTTGGCCAGGGTGCTGTTGGTGTAATTGCCGGTGGATTTGGATTTGGTCATCATCACGTTGGGATGATGGCGGGTGAAGGAAGCGATGTTGGCGCGGATACCCGCTTCCAGGGCTTCCTCGCCCAGGTAAACGCCCATCTGCCAGACGGCAATGCCGACCTTGGGCTGGGTGTCATCCAGATTCAGGCTCAAAGCCGGGCCGCCGGCGTAGATCAGCGGGCGGATGTAGCATTGCTCGACCTTGTTGGCCGCCACCGTGTCCACCACCGCCTGGCACAAAGCTTCGGAGGTGTAGGGCAGGTCGCGGAAGCCCAGGATCATGGCCGAGTCGATCAGGCGGTCCATGTGTTCCTTCAGGCGGAAGACCGCCGGGCCGTTATCGGTCTTATAAGCGCGGATGCCCTCGAAAACGCCCAGGCCATAATGTAAAGCGCTATTCAGAAAAGGCACGGTGGCCTTTTCCGCCTCCAGCATTTCGCCGTCCATCCAGATGTATTTTTTATCAGTGCTCATAATATTCTCCTCTTTGGTTTAATAAATAATTATTTCAGGTAAGTTTGAGATTGCTTCGGCTGGTTACACCAGCCTCGCAATGACAAAATCTAGACGTTCAAGAGCGCCAAGACCTCGTCGGTCATCTGCCGGCTGGTGAGCGAACCTCCCAGGTCGACCGTGCGCAGGCCGTCGCTGATGGCTTTATCCACGGCTGCTTCGATGCGCGCTGCCGCTTCCGGCTGGTTCAGCGAATAGCGCAGCAGCAAAGCCGTGCTCAGTATGGTGCCGAGCGGGTTGGCAATGCCTTTGCCGGCAATGTCAGGGGCGGAGCCGTGAATGGGTTCGTATAGTCCTGCGCCGCCCTCGCCCAGCGAAGCGGAGGGCAGCATGCCCATCGACCCTGCCAGCACGGAAGCTTCATCTGTGAGGATGTCGCCGAACATGTTTTCGGTCACCAGCACGTCGATGGCTGCGGGCGAAGTCACCAGACGCATGGAGGCCGTGTCCACCAGCATGTGCTCCAGCGCCACATCCGGGAACTCGGCCGCCACCTCCACCGCCACCTTGCGCCACAGGCGCGAGGATTCCAGCACGTTTGCTTTGTCCACCGAAGTGACTTTTTTGCGGCGCTGCTGCGCGAAGCGAAACGCCAGGCGCACCACCCGGCGGATCTCTTCATCGGTGTACACCAGCGTATCCACCGCCTGCTCATGGCCGTCCACCATCTGGCGTCCTTTGGGCTGGCCGAAATATAGGCCTCCTGTTAATTCGCGCACCACGATCAGGTCCACGCCCGCCAGCCGCTCGGGTTTGAGCGGTGAAGCGGATACCAGCGCCGGATGCACGCGCACCGGGCGCAGGTTGGCGAAGACGCCCAGTCCCTTGCGCAAGCCCAGCAGCCCCTGCTCCGGGCGCACTTTGGCCTGCGGGTCGTCCCACTTGGGGCCGCCCACCGCGCCCAGCAAGACCGCGTCCGCTTGCTGGCAATCAGCCAAAGTTTCCTCCGTCATGGCCGTGCCATACTGGTCGATGGAGCAGCCGCCCAGCAGACGTTCGGTGAATCGCAGGCTTGTTCCGGCGGCAGCGGCAGCCGCCTCCAGCACGCGCACCGCCTGCCCGACCACTTCCGGCCCGATCCCGTCTCCGGGTAAAAGCACAATGTTGTTTTCCATGTTTTCCTTTCTTTTTATCAGGCCGCTTGCCCGGCAGGCGAAGTTTTCCCGGTAGTGGTCAAAAGGCCATACTCGATCGAATCGGCCAGGGCCTGCCAACTGGCTTCTATGATGTTGGGGCCGGCGCCCACGGTGCTCCAGCCATGATAGCCGTTGTGGGTGTCGATCAGCACGCGCGTGATCGCTTGCGTGCCCAGGCTGCCGTTGAGGATACGCACCTTGTAATCGGTCAGGTGGAACTGCTCGATGAGCGGGTAATCCTCCACCAGCGCCTTGCGCATGGCCACGTCCAGGGCGTGCACCGGGCCGCAGCCGTCGCCGGCTGTATGCAGCACCTTTCCGCCCACGCGCAGCTTGACGGTCGCCTCGGTGATGATGCCGCGCCCCTGGCGCTGCTCGACGCTCACGGAGAAGTCGATCAGCTCGAAAGGCGGCCGGTAATCGGCCTGCTGGCGCTTGAGCAGCAGCATGGCGGAAGCCTCGGCGGCTTCGAACGAAAAGCCCTGCGCTTCCAGTTCCTTGATGGTCTTGAGCGCGCCGGTCACTTCCTCGCTGCCGTTCACGTCCAGACCGTACTCCTCGGCCTTGCTGAGGATGTTGCCCTTGCCGGAAAGCTCGGAAACCACCACCAACATACGGTTGCCCACCAGGGCCGGGTCGATGTGCTGGTAGGATGCCGGGCTGCGGCGCATGGCGGCCACGTGCACGCCGCCCTTATGGGCGAAAGCCGCCTGTCCAACGTAAGCCTGGTATTCATCCGGCGCCAGATTGGCCAATTCGGCTACAAAATGCGACAGGTCGTAAAGCTCAGTTATTTTTTCCTGCGGCAGGCATTCATACCCCAACTTCAATTGCAGGTCGGGGATGATGGAGCACAGGTTGGCGTTGCCGCAGCGCTCGCCGTAGCCATTGATGGTGCCCTGCACCTGCGTGCAGCCGGCCTGCACCGCCGCCAAACTGTTAGCGACCGCGCATTCGCCATCGTTGTGGGCATGAATGCCCAACGGGAGATCCACTTGTTTGCGAACCGCAGCGACAATCGCGCCGACTTCGTGCGGCAGCGTGCCGCCGTTGGTATCGCACAGCACCACCCTTTCCGCGCCGCCGCGCACCGCCGCGCGCAGGGTTTCAAGAGCATAATCCGGGTCGGCTTTGTAGCCGTCGAAAAAATGTTCGGCGTCATAGATCACGCGCTTGCCCTGCTCGCGCAGGTAAGCCACGCTGGCCTCGATGATGCGCAGGTTATCGGGCAGGGTGGTGCGCAGCACCTCCAGCGCGTGCAGGGTCCAGGACTTGCCGAAGACCGCGCACACGGGCGTGCCGGCTTCCAGCAGGGCGCGGATGTTCTCGTCGTCCTGCGGTCCGCCCTGGACACGGCAGGTGGAACCGAAAGCCGCGATGAGAGCATGCTCCCAGGTCATCTTGGAAGTCTGTTTGAAGAATTCCACATCCTTGGGATTGGAACCCGGCCAGCCGCCCTCGATAAAATCCACACCCATCCCGTCCAGGCGCTGCGCGATGCGCAGTTTATCGCTGCAGGAAAGCGAGATATCCTTGCGCTGCGTACCGTCGCGCAGGGTGGTGTCGTAGATCTGGATCATGCCCCCACCTGCTTGCCGTGCGCCATTTCGTAGGCCAAAATCTGGTCCATGAATGAAAGTAGGTAACCCAGTTCGTCCGTGCCGCGCATCAGGCATGTCTTAGAAAAAGGATCCACGTCGAAATGCACAACTAGTCCACCGGGCAGCGACAAAGTCTGCGCCTCCAGATCCAGACTCCATTCACCCTGCGGATTTTCTTCCAGCACCTCGCGCATCTTTTGGTGAGTATCCGCGTCCACCTTGACCGGCAGCAAGCCGTTCTTCAGGGCGTTGTTTCGGAAGATATCGCCGAAAGAGGTAGCCACCACCACGCGGAAACCGAAACCGGTGAGCGCCCAGGGGGCATGCTCGCGCGAAGAGCCGCAGCCGAAGTTATCCCCGGCGAAGAGCATCTGCGCGCCGCGCGATTGCGGTTGGTTGAGCACAAAATCAGGTCGCGGGCTGCCGTCGGCCGCGTAGCGCCAATCGGCGAACAGGTTGGCCGCCAGGTCAGCTTTATCGGTGACTTTCAAAAAGCGGGCGGGGATGATCTGGTCAGTGTCGATGTCGTTGAGCGGCAGCGCCACGACGCGGGAATTCAGTTTGGTTAAAGGCTGCATCGTTTCATCTCCTCAATCCTCCAACAGAGTGCGCACGTCCGTCACCACGCCGGTGACGGCCGCGGCCGCCGCCGTCCAGGGGCTGGCCAGCAGGGTGCGCCCGCCTTTGCCCTGGCGCCCTTCGAAATTGCGGTTGCTGGTGCTGACGGCGTACTGGCCGGGCTCGATCTGGTCGCCGTTCATGGCGATGCACATGCTGCAGCC
>LUZZ01000414.1 GCA_001603845.1 Syntrophobacterales bacterium Delta_01
GGCCGGGTATCGCAAAGCGTCTCGAAGGTCGGGGAACTGGTGGGCGAGATCACGGCGGCATCCCAGGAGCAATCCCAGGGGATCGGCCAGGTCAACCGGGCCGTCGCCGAAATAGACAAGGTGATCCAGAAAAACGCCGCGAACGCCGAGCAGTCCGCGGCCGCGTCCTCCGAGATGAGCGTCCGGGCCGAGCAGATGAAGGAATACGTGGACGGCCTGGCCGAGATGATAAGCGGAGGCCGGGGCGGGAACGCCAGGAAGCTGCGCACCGGGGGCAAAAAACGCGGCGAGCCGGAAGCGTTTGCGGCCCGCCGGACCCCGAAGGCACCGGGCATGGCGCGGGCCGAGGTCGCGGTGGGGTTCACCATAGAAGATGCCCCGTTGCAGGAACAGGAAGAACCGAAGAAAAGCGAGCAGCGGTACCTGCACTCGTTTTAACGTCCCGGGCCGGGGCCGCAAAGCCCCCCGGCAGTTCCCGAGACCCGGCCGGGCTCCTAAAAACGATGGAAAAACGGGAAATTAAGGATAATTACGGGCCGGTGGGCAGAAGCGAAACGCTGTCCACCGGTTTTCCTTTAGGAGTGCGGACATTCGGGACCGGCTCTCCCCGCTTTTCACTCCCGCTCCGCCCAGGTTTTTATTTGACTCGATGATAGATGTCTGATAGACAACGTAGACTCAGCCTTTTATTACTCATCGACGTTTTGTGGCTTCTTAATCCGCGCCTTCTGGAGGTACTCGGATGTTTGGAGAATTTCTATGTGAGGGTCTGAAACGCAGCCTGTCCAGCATGTTGCCTTGGGACATTCCCTGGTACGATCCGAGCCACACGATCTTTTTTCTGGCCCTTTACGGGGCGCTTGGCGTGATCGGAATAGGCCTTCTTTCCGCGCTCATCCTGACGGTAAAACGCCTGAAGTCAGGAGGAGATGGCTCGCATCACTGATTTGCGGCGCGCCTGCGCCGCCGGCCTTTTCCCAGCTATTCAGTTCGAACTCGAGCGAGGGTTTCCGCGGATGAAAGTTTTCCGGTCCTCGCTCTTTCTATTTGTACTCAGGTAGAATTTAATTTCTTTTTTATGTTGTGGCGGGATTTCCGCCGATAAAAGGGTCCCCCGGCACCGATCCGCGGACCCGAATCGGAGTGTGCTCGATGCTTGCGAAGGTGTTCAGGGAATATGATATCCGCGGGATAGCCGGCAGTGAAATCACCGATCCGGACGTGTCCGGGCTCGGCCGTACTTTCGGCACCTACATGGCCGGCCAGGCGAAAAAACGGGTGGTGGTGGCAAGGGACTGCCGCCTCACTTCCGACCGGTACCGGGACCTGTTGACGAAGGGGATGATCGAAGCCGGCATGGACGTCGTGGACGTCGGGGTCTGCCCCACGCCGCTTTTTTATTTCGCCATCCGGCACCTGGAACGCGAAGGGGGGATCATCATCACCGCCAGCCACAACCCGCCCGAGTACAACGGGTTCAAGATCTGCAACGGCTTCGACACCATATCGGGACCCGAGATCCAAAAGCTCCGGAAGATAATGGACGCGGGCCGTTTCGCCACCGGGCCGGGTTCGCTTTCCACCTTCGACATCTTCACTCCGTACGTGAAGTTCGTAACGGAAAATATCAACCTCGACCGGAAGCTGCGCGTCGGAATCGACGCCGGAAACGCCACGGGCGGCCCCGTGGCGCTCGCCGTCCTGGAAAAACTGGGCTGCGAGATCCATCCCCTGTACTGCGACATGGACGGCACCTTCCCCAACCATGAACCGGACCCCACGGTGCTGGAAAACCTGGCCGACCTGCGCACCCTGGTGCGGCGGGAGAGCCTGGACGTCGGGATCGCCTACGACGGCGACTGCGACCGGCTGGGGGTGGTGGACCACAAGGGCGAGGTGATTTACGGCGACAAGCTCATGATCATATTTGCCCGCGAAATCTTAGAGCGGCGTCCGGGAGCGGTGTTCCTGTCCGAAACCAAGTGCTCGAAGACCCTCTACGACGACATCGAGCAGCGCGGCGGCGTGGCCATCATGGGCAAGACGGGCCACTCGCTGGTCAAGGCCAGGATGAAGGAAGTCGGCGCCGCGCTCGCCGGTGAGATGAGCGGCCACATGTTTTTCAAGGACCGCTATTTCGGGTTCGACGACGGGATATACGCTTCGTGCAGGCTGCTGGAAATACTTTCCGCCACCGGAAAGCGGATTCCGCAGCTCCTGGAGGGGGTCCCCGAGACCTTCACCACTCCCGAAATACGGGTGGAATGCCCCGACGAGATCAAGTTCGAAGTGGTGGAGAGGGCCAAACGGTCGTTCGAGGCCCAGGACCTGAGCATCATCGACGTGGACGGGGCCCGGATCGTCTTCCCCGACGGCTGGGGGCTGGTGCGGGCGTCGAACACCCAGCCGGTGCTGGTGCTGCGCTACGAAGCCCAGACCGCGGAGCGGCTGGAAGAAATCAGGGAACTGGTGGAATCGACCATCGAGCGGGTAAAACGGGATTTCCCGGAAGGTGCCAAAGCGTAAAGAGTTTAGGGCTGCTTCAAAAACGTGGGGAACTGCGTCCGGAGTTGTTGCTCCAATGCGTCATCCTCGAACCTGTTGTTGTTACCTGGTTGGGGCGCCCCCCATGCGTCACCCCGGCAACGTTTCTGGGCCGGGGTCCGGTGTCTTTCCCAAGATTAACGGCTCATACCGGAGAAGCGAACAAAGGGCAAAGACGCCGGATTCCCGCTCAAATGCGTTGCGGGAATGACGATTTTGGTGGTTTTACCTCATACCGAATTACTTCCAAGATAAGCTAGGTGAGATGGGTTTCGCTCCGCTCCACCCATCCTACTGATCGGGGTGCGAATCGTAGGATGGGTGAAGTCCGCGCTAGGCGCGGTACGAAACCCATCAAGCTAATCTTGAAAGCGACTTCGTATCAATTGGTGAGGTCCCACGCTTGAGCAACAGACCCGCCCCTAACCGTTGCGTAGCCCAATCGGGGATGCGTTAGGAGCTATTTCTCCGTCCTCTTACAGCCTGAAGAGCTTGTCCCTACCTGCCCCGCAGCAGCGATATCAACAGCATGATCGCGCCGGCCGTGATGGCGCTGTCGGCCACGTTGAAGACCGGCCAGTGCCACTGCCCGACGTGGATATCCAGAAAATCGATCACTTCCCCCATCCGCGCTCGGTCGATGAGGTTTCCCAGAGCCCCCCCGGAGATCAGAACGTACGCCGCCCTGTTCCACAGGTCGCTCCGCGGCACCTTGCCGTAGGCGTAAATGATGACGGCCACCACCACCACGGTGAGGATGATGAAAATCCGCTGCTTCCACAGGGAATCCG
>LUZZ01000415.1 GCA_001603845.1 Syntrophobacterales bacterium Delta_01
GGGTCGAGCGCGACAAGATACTGATCGATCCGGGCATCGGGTTCGGCAAAACGGTGGACCACAACCTGGAACTCATAGGAAACCTGGACGCTTTCGCGGCCATCGACCGGCCGGTCGTCCTGGGAGTTTCGCGCAAGAGGTTCATCGGTTCGGTCCTGGGGCGGCCCGAAGGCGAAAGGGAACTGGGGACCGCCGTTGCCGATGCGTTCGGCATTGCGGCCGGCGCGCACATTGTGCGCGTGCACGATGTAGCCTTTCACCGGGATGCGGTTAAAATGGCGGATGCGATACGCGAAGCCGCCGGGCAATAAAAATAATCTTTATCGAGGTCTGACTATGGGAAAGCTTTTCGGTACCGACGGAATCCGCGGTGTGGCCAACAATGCCCCCATGACCGCCGACATCGCCATGAAGGTCGGCTTGAGCACCGCTCATGTCTTCAAGAGCAACAATCGCAAGCCCAAGATCATCATCGGGAAGGACACCCGCCTTTCCGGGTACATGATAGAAAACGCGATCACCTCGGGGATCTGCTCGATGGGGGTGGACGTCCTGCTGGTGGGGCCGCTGCCCACTCCGGGCATCGCCTTCATCACGAGCAGCATGCGCGCCGATGCCGGAATCGTGATATCCGCGTCTCACAATCCCTACGAATATAACGGGATCAAGATATTTGCGGCCGACGGGTTCAAGCTCCCCGACGAAACCGAAGCGTACATGGAAGACCTGATCCTGAGCGGGGAAATCGACCGGCTGGTGCGCCCTTCGGGGGCGGGAATCGGCCGGGCCAGGAGAATCGACGACGCCCAGGGGCGCTACATCGTGTATCTCAAGAACACCTTTCCGCGCGATCTCACCCTGGAAGGGCTGCGGCTGGTGGTGGACTGCGCCAACGGGGCCGCCTACCGCGTGGCGCCGACGGTGTTCGAAGAACTGGGGGCGGAAGTCATTCTCACCGGTGAAAAGCCCAACGGCAAGAACATCAACCGGGACTGCGGAGCGCTCTATCCGGAGTACATGGCGTCCATGGTCCGGGAGTACCGCGCGGACGCGGGACTGGCCTTCGACGGAGACGCGGACCGGGTGATCCTGGCGGACGAAAAGGGCGAAATCCTGGACGGCGACCAGTTGATGGCGATTTGCGCCAGGTACTTCATGGAGCACGGCCTTCTCAAGGACAACACGGTGGTGGCCACCGTGATGAGCAACCTGGGGCTGGAAGTGGCCCTGCGAAAAATGGGCGCCAGGCTGATCCGGACGCCGGTGGGAGACCGGTATGTAGTAGAACAGATGCGCCAGAACGGGTATAACCTGGGCGGCGAGCAGTCGGGCCACATGGTCTTTTTGGACCACAGCACGACGGGCGACGGGATCTTGTCGGCGCTCCAGTTGCTGGCGGTCATGCTCAGCGAACAGCGCCCGCTCCATGAGCTCAAGGGCATCATGGACCGCTACCCGCAGAAACTGGTAAACGTGCCCGTCGGCTGCAGCAAGCCGATTTCGGAAGTCCCGGAGATCGCCGAGCTGCAGGAAAAGCTCGAACAGCAGTTGGGGGCCGAAGGGCGCATGGTGATCCGCCCGTCCGGGACCGAGCCCGTGGTGCGGGTCATGGTGGAAGGGGCCAACCGGGAAACGATCGACTGCGTGGCCTACGAAATGGCCTCGTGCATCGAAAAACACATGAGCCATTGAGAGCTTGTCCGTCGCGGTCCCGAAAAAGCTCATTTACGGACAAAGCCCTAAGTAGAGAGGCAACCGCACGGAAGTATGACGGCCGACCCCGCGCCCCGGCCCGCCGGCTTCCGGATGTGGTGGGCACCGCCCTGGGGGTTGTTGCCCAAAAGGATATCAAGGTCCACCAGCAGTGGAACGAACAAAAATAGTGCAACGAATGAAAATAGTGGAACGAACGAAAATCCCCCTCCCCGCGATGGGAGGGGTTAGGGGAGGGTGTCGCATTTCCGGGCACTGACGACCCCCTCCCCCATCCCCTCCCGCCAAGGGAGGGGAGTTCATGGAGTGTCGCCCCTAAAGTCAACCGCATTGCATCCCTCCCACCAAGGGAGGGGAGTAGTCTGTACTTTTGGGCGGCTTCCTACTGAAATTTTGGTTTCGGGCAACAGCCCCTATCGTGCCCACCATTTGGGATAAAAGACGGTGGGCATGGTGAAGCGGTGCCCACCCGGCGGGACCGGCAAATAGGGTTTCCAACATCCAGCACCATCCTTCAGGGAGATTTCATGCTCCTCGCACTCGATATAGGCAATACCAACACGGTCCTCGGGCTGTTCGACGACGGTCGGCTGGTCCATGAGTGGCGCATCCGCACCGAAGTGAACATGACCACGGACGAATACGCCATCACGCTTCGCAGCCTGTTTTCCGTGGAGGGCATTCCGCTGGACAGCGTCAACGACGTGATCATCTCCTGCGTTGTTCCGCCCGTTCTGAATTCGGTGGACCGGTTCTGCCAGCGGTATTTCAACGCTGTGCCGCTGGTGGTCGGCCCGGGCATCCGGACCGGCATGCCCATCCTCTACGACAACCCCAAGGAGGTGGGGGCCGACCGGATCGTCAATGCCGTGGCCGCCTACGACCTGCGGAAAAAAGCCACGGTGGTGGTCGATTTCGGGACCGCCACCACGTTCGACTACATCTCCGAGCGCGGCGAATACCTGGGCGGGGTGATATGCCCGGGGGTCATGATCTCCTGCGAGGCCCTGTTTCAGAAAGCGTCCAAGCTCCCCCGCGTGGAGATTTTCGCCCGGCCTCATTCCATCTTCGCCAAAAATACCATCGCGTCCATGAACGCCGGAATCGTCTACGGCTATGCGGGCCTGGTGGAGGGCATCATCACCAGGAGCAAAAAGGAGGCGAACCAGGACCTGTTCGTCATCGCCACCGGCGGCCTCGCCCCGCTCATCGCGAGCGAATGCCCGGTGATCGACGAAGTGGATGAAAGCCTCACGCTGAAGGGGCTGAAGATTATTTTCGACAGGAACAGAAGACCGGCATGATCGTAAAAGGCGCCGCCGCGGGCGGCACGATTGCCCTGGTTGCACCGTCGAGCCCCTTCGACCCGGCCCTGGTCGCAAAGGGCCGCGACATGCTGGAACAGGCCGGGTACCGTACGGTTGCCGGGAAGAACCTCAGCCGCCTGCTGGAAACCTCGATGCTTCCTGCTTCCGACACCCGATACCCGGCACCCGATATCCGCCATCCGATACCCGCCGCCTGTCTTCCGTATCTCGCCGGTTCCGACCGGGAGCGGGCGCAGGACCTGTGCGACGCCTTTTCGGACCCCGAAGTGAGCGCCGTTGTCTGCGTGCGCGGCGGCTACGGCAGCGGACGGCTGCTCCCCCTGCTCCCTTTGGACTCGCTGAGCAAGAGCGGGAAAATGTTTCTGGGCCACAGCGACATCACCTTCCTGCACCTGGCTCTGGCCGGGCGGGCGGGGATGTGCACGTTCCACGGCCCGAACCTCACCGGGCTCGCCGAACAGCCGGAAAGGCTCGGGAGCGTGCTGGACGCGCTGTGCGGCCGCGCCGCTTTCGAGTGGAAACTGGGCGCGGAACAGGTGCTGCGGCACGGGAGGGTGACCGGGCCGGTCCTTGGGGGCAACCTCACCTGCCTGGCCCACCTGGTGGGGACCCCGTACCTGCCCGACCTCACCGGGGCGCTGCTCCTTGTCGAGGACTGCTGCGAGGCCCTCTACCGGCTGGACCGGATTATCAATCACCTGAAACTTGCCGGAATCCTGGAAAAACTCGGCGGAATCCTTCTCGGGGAGTTCGACAGGTGCGCCGAAAACGGGCAGATATGCTCGATGGTGATGGACCACGTCCGTGCCTTCGGTTTTCCCGTCGTCCACAGCCTTCCGTTCGGACACTGCCTCCGAAACGACGTCATCCCGTTCGGCGTTCCCTTCCTCCTGGATACCCATGAAAGAGTGCTCCGTGTCGTTCAAAACCCGGTTTCTGTCTAAGCTCGAAACCCGCCTGGACGAGGCTTTCAGGGACGCGCTGGCGGCGCGGGTATTTTCGGGGGCGGCCCTGCTGGTGTCGGTGGGAGAAGGAGTAACCTTTGCCGGCAACTACGGGCATCTCAGTTGGGGCGGCGGGCCGGTTACGGATGCCACGCGCTTCGACCTGGCTTCCCTTACCAAGCCCCTGGCAACCGTTCCCCTGGTAATGGCCTGCGTGTCGCGCGGCACGCTCGCCCTGGACGATACCCTGGAGCGCTTTTATCCGGAGGTTCCCGAAGACAAGCGTAAAATCACCATCCGGCAGCTTCTCGCCCACTGTTCGGGCCTCGCGCCCTACCGGCAGTATTTTTTCGAGCTGGTGAAAATCGAGCCCGAAAAGCGAAAAGCGGCCCTGGCCTCCATGATCATGAGCGAGCCCCTGGACTTCGCTCCGGGAAGCGCCGCCGCTTACAGCGACCTGGGATACATGCTGCTGGGTTTTATCCTGGAAAAGATCCTGGGATCGAACCTGGACGAACTTGCCCGCGAAATGGTCTTTTCGCCCCTGGGAATCGGGGAATTGCATTTTTGCCCGCTCGATACCGGCGGCGGGCCGGAAATCCCGCCCGCACGAGACCCCCGGTTCGAAGCCCTGGAGTATGCGGCGGCCGAACTTTGCCCGTGGCGCAAGCGGGTGCTTTCAGGCGAGGTGTCCGACGAAAACGCGTGGAGCCTCGGCGGGGTGGCGGGGCATGCCGGTCTTTTCGGGACGGTGCGTTCGGTGTTCGCCGTGGTCGACCACCTGCGCTCGATCTACCAGGGCAGGGCGGAGGAGCCTCTCATGCCCCGCGACGTGGTGCGCTTTTTCTGGACTCGGGGGGAAACGCCCGCGGACAGCACCTGGGCGCTGGGCTTCGATACGCCGAGGCTTGCCGAATCGAGTTCGGGGCGGTATTTTTCCCGGCGCAGCGTGGGGCATCTCGGGTTTACCGGGACCTCGTTCTGGCTGGACCTGGAAAGGGACGTCGCGGTGGTGGTGCTCACGAACCGCGTCCACCCGTCGAGAGAAAACGAGACGCACCGGGCGTTCCGGCCCCGGGTGCACGACATTGTAATGGAAGCGCTGATTCAATGATATCCAACGAAATCAAGAAGATTTACATGGTGGGGATCGGCGGCATCGCCATGGGCACGCTGGCCACCATGCTGAAGGAAAGCGGCTACCGGGTGGCGGGCTCCGACCATAACCTCTACCCCCCGATGAGCACCCACCTGCAAACCCTGGGAGTTCCCCTGTTCGAAGGGTTTGCGGCCGGCAATCCCCAAAAATTCGACCCGGACCTGTTCGTGATCGGCAACGTAGTGCGCCGGGAAAACCCGGAGGCGCAGTACATCCTGTCGCAGGACCGGCCCTATCTTTCGATGCCCCAGGCCATCGAGCGGTTTTTCCTGTCCAGGCAAAAGGGGCTGGTGGTGGCCGGAACGCACGGGAAGAGCACCACCACGTCGCTTCTGGCCTGGGTGCTGGAGCGGGGCGGGCTGGACCCGGGGGCGTTTGTGGGGGCCTTCGTCAAGGACTGGGGAGCGAGCTTCCGGCTGGGGCGCGGCGAGTACATGGTGATCGAAGGGGACGAATACGATACCGCCTTTTTCGACAAGGGACCCAAATTTTTGCACTACCGGCCGCACATCGGCATCGTGACGGGCATCGAATTCGACCACGCGGATATTTTCCCGGACCTGGACGCCATACGGAAAGCGTTCGCCGGCTTCGCGCGGCTCATCCCGGAAAACGGGTACCTGATCCTCAACGCGGACGAGCCCAACTGCCGGGCACTGGCCGCGCAGTGCGCCGGCAAAGTCCTGACCTACGGTTTTTCGGAGGATACCGACTGGCGCATCGCATCGGTGGAATACGGAGCGGGGCAGGTTTCCTTTTCGCTTCGAAATCCGTACACCTCCGGGGAGGAAGTGTTCCGGTCGAAGCTTTCCGGGCGGCACAACGTGGGAAACGTGACCGCCGTCATCGCCGCGGCGCGGCTGGCCGGCATGCCCTTCGATGGGCTTCGGGAGGCGATTCCCCACTTTGGCGGAGTTAAAAGGCGCCAAGACGTCGTTTGTGAATCCGGGGGCGTGACGGTCATGGACGATTTCGCCCACCACCCCACGGCGGTCCGCGAGACCCTTTCCGGCCTCCGGGACTTCTATCCCGGAAGGCGCATCGTGGCCGCGTTCGAACCCCGCACCAACTCCAGCCGGCGGAAGGTGTTCCAGGACCAGTACGTGTCCTCGTTCGATTCGGCCGACCTGGTGCTGATCAAGCAGCCTTCGGGGCTGGACGCCATCCCCGAAGGAGACCGCCTCGACCCGCGCCTGCTGGTGGAACGGATCGGCAGCCGGGGAAAGGATGCCCGGTTTTTCGAAGACAGCGACGAGCTGGCCGCTTTTATCCTGGAATCCGCCCGCCCGGGCGACCTCATCGTGTGCATGAGCAACGGGAGCTTCGACGGCCTGCCGCAGAAACTGGGGAAAGCTTTAAAGGGTTGAGGCGTGGGGGTGGGACGTGCCCCAGGCTTGGATCGTTGAACCTCTTGCGCTTCGCGCCCGGATAGCGAGTATCCGGGCCACCCCGCGCGCCGGCAGTTCGCTCGATGAGCTGCCGGTCAAGCACGTTCAAAACTCATGAAAATTCCTTTGTAACCGATCTTGCGGCGCACTCTCTTTTGAACGGCGATCACACGTCCCGCAGGGACTTGGGTTGTTTTACCCGTATTATAAGTTTGCTCGAAGCGCGTTGGCGTGCTTTCCACCCCGAGCCGCCCCAGCGCTTCCGCTGTCAAAGAATAAAGGCCTTTGACCGGGGCCGGGGTCCCGTCGAATGGCGATGGTGCGGCACGTGTATAAAGGCCCTGGCCAATTTTCAGAAGCTTCCCCTTCTCCACCAGCCCACGAAGAGCACGGCCAACCTGGTCGTAGCCGCCGAGGTCCCTGAAATCCGCGCGCAGAAACACATCCCCGCGCTTGCGGCCGATGCGTTTCATGAGACGTGTTTCCAAACTTTCTGCCCGCATATTGTACCTCGTGTATATTGTCAATTTACGACAATTCAGAAAGATTTTCAACGACTAATCAGGCAGATAGAAGTAGACGAAACTAAGGCGGCGGATTTTTCCCCTTCCCCGAGTAGCAAATTCTTTTTTCGCCACGCCCGCGCTTGACCGTTGAAAACGCCTGGCTGCGGCACGTCGTCGCCCCTCAGCCGGGCGCGCGTGGGGACGGCAAGCCGTCCGGTTACATGCGGTCCACCATCGCGCGGGCGAATTCGGAACATTTCACTTCGCGGGCGTCCTGCATCTGCCGGGCGAGGTCGTAGGTGACGATCCTGTCCTGGAGAGTGATCTCCAGCGCGGTGCGGACCAGGTCCGCGGCCTCCGTCCAGTTGAGGTGGTCGAGCATCATGGCGCCGGACAGGATCAGCGAGCCGGGGTTCACCTTGTCCAGGCCGGCGTATTTGGGCGCCGTGCCGTGGGTGGCCTCGAACACCGCGCAGGAGTCTCCCACGTTGGCTCCGGGCGCCATCCCGAGCCCGCCCACCTGGGCGGCCAGGGCGTCGGAAAGATAGTCCCCGTTGAGGTTGGGGGTGGCGACCACGCTGTACTCTTCGGGCCTCAGGAGCACCTGCTGGAACATGGAATCCGCGATCCGGTCCTTGATGACGATCTTGCCCGCCGGGACTTTCCCGGCGTACTTTTCCTGGACCTGGGCCTCGGTGACGGTTTCCGAGACGAATTCCTCGGCCGCCAGTTCGTAGCCCCACTGGCGGAACGCCCCCTCGGTGTACTTCATGATATTGCCCTTGTGGACCAGGGTGACCGAAGGCAGGCCGCGCGCGATGGTGTAGGCGATGGCGCGCCGCACCAGCCGCCTGCTCCCCTCCCGGCTTATGGGCTTGATGCCGATGCCGGCCCCCGTGGGCACGTGGGCGTGAAAATGGTCCCGGAGATAATCGGCCAGTGTCTCGGCTTCCTCGGATTCCGCCGGCCACTCGATACCCGCGTACACGTCTTCGGTGTTTTCCCGGAAAATGGTTATGGAGACCTTTTCGGGGTGGCACACGGGCGAAGGAAGGCCGGCATAATACCGCACCGGGCGAATGCACGCGTAGAGGTCCAGGACCTGCCGCAGCGCCACGTTCAGGCTCCGCATCCCGGCGCCCACCGGGGTGGTCAGCGGCCCCTTGATGGACACCACGGCCTTTCGCATCATCTCGACGGCCCGGGCCGGAAGCGATTCCCCGGTCTCCCGCGCGGCCTTTTCGCCCACCAGGAGTTCGAACCAGTGGATCTTCCGCCGCTGGAGATAGGCTTTCGCAACGGCGTTGTCCAGCACCAGCCGGGTCGCCGCCCAGATGTCCGGGCCGATCCCGTCGCCTTCTATGAAACCGATATTCGGATTGTCGGGCACTTTGAGATCCAGGTTTTTGCCCACGGTGATCCATTCGCCCGTAAAAGTTCTTTCATTCATGAGAGATCCTTTTCGGAATTTCGAAATCGAGCAGGACCCACTCGCCCGCCTTCCGGGTCCCGGAAAGACACGCCCCCCGCGCTTCGAACTCCTCCCGGACGTCCGCGGCCTGTTCGGCCAGGATGCCCGAAAGCACCAGCCTCCCGCTTCCTTTTACCAGGGAAACGAGAATGCGCGACATTCTGATGAGCGGCAGGGACTGTATATTGGAAATAACCACGTCGAAAGCGCCCAGCCCGGTCCCGGGAGCGGAAACCAAAAGCCTGATCTCATCCCCCAGGCCGTTCAGCTTCACGTTGGCCTCCGCCACTTCGACGGCTTCCGGGTCGTTGTCCAGCGCCACGATGTTTTCGAACCCGAGCAGCGCCGCACCCATGGCCAGTATCCCGGACCCCGTCCCCACGTCGAGCAGGGACCCGGAGCGGGGCCGCGAGCCGGTGGCGGTGTCCCCCGCCCAGCTCTCCAGCCATTCCAGGCACAGCCGCGTGGTTTCATGGTGGCCCGTTCCGAAGGCGCGTCCGGGGTCGATTCGGATCACCCGGTCGCCGGCGCCCGGCCGGACTTCCTCCCAGGTGGGCGCCACCAGGAAATGCCGCCCCACGCGCAGGGGCTTGAAATGAGCCTTCCAGGTCTCGGACCAGTCCTCGTCCGCTAGTTCGGAAACCATAAAACTCAAGCGGTAGTCGCCGCCCGAGAACCTGCCGGCCGCGGATTCCAGAATGTGTTCCAGCTCTTTTTCCGCCTGGCCGAAAACCGCGGAATCAAAATAAAGGCGGATGCCGCCGGCGGTGAATTCCACCGTGGCGCCCAGTTCCTCCGCCAGCTCCGCCCCGAGTTCGTCTGACGCTTCGGGGCCGCAGGGGATGTCCACGCGTATCCACTTCTTTGCCATTGTCTCTGAAATTTATCCCTCCACTGTCGCGATGCACTTCACTTCGATCATCGCCCCTTTGGGCAGCGCCTTGACTTCGACGACCGCCCGCGCCGGTTTGTGC
>LUZZ01000416.1 GCA_001603845.1 Syntrophobacterales bacterium Delta_01
GAGCGATATCAACTCCCTCCCCCTGCCCCTCCCGCCAAGGGAGGGGAGTTCATGGAACGTTGCCCCTGAAGTCAACAGCATTGATGCCCGGGGGGGCGGAAACGGCGGGACCGATCCCGCATCCGCTCTGGTTTTTAGGCCGTTTTTATGGTGTGAAAACCGGTGTTGACCAGTTGACAAAATAGGACTACGCAATTAAATTCGCGAGCAAGTAAGACATGAGTTATCAATAAGCTCTTTATAACTGGATAATAATAATCCAGTTGGATTAGGAGAAGACGATGAATAAAAAATTTCTTTCTCGGCTGACCATGCTCGGAATGACTTTTGCCCTGGTATTTGTTCTTGGATCATTCAACGTTGCCAATGCCGTACCCGGAGAAAACGGTGACGCCTATAATCTGCCCGCCGGACAGACAAACCTGTTCGGTGAGGATGCAGCGAACAACACGGCCGGAACTGCCCGCCCGGATGCCGACACCGGCGCTTTCGCCCCACAGAGTCAATACGGATTGGGCATGCAGAGCCAGCAGTAGGGCTTGATGCAAAGGGTTTTTAAACAGTTTTATAAATGTCAATGAATTCAGGCGGCTAAGAATCGATCACAAGAATCGGTTCCAGATAAGGATACTAAAATGAGGACAAAAGCCCGTTCCCGTTCGACCGTACTCGGAGTGGCATTCGCCCCGGTGTTTGTCCTCGGTCCTTGCAGTGTCGCCAGCGCCGTACCGGGAGAAAACGGCGATTCTTCTTATAACGTTTCGACCGGACAGGTAAGCAGCCCGTTCGGTGAAAACAGCACGGGCAATTCCAATGGAATTGCTCGCCTGGATGCCGACGTCAGTGCATCCGCTCTGCCGGACCTGCACGGTGTGAACCCGCAGATTCGGCAGGCAGGAAAGCGGTAACATGAGGTGTTGTGTTGAGTAGTTTACTACTTGTAGCAGACAAATTTGAGAACCGATTGGATCATCAATCGGCTCAAAAGAAGGAAAAGAAAATGAACGCAAAATCCCTTTCTCGTTTGACCGTACTTGGTGTGGCTTTCGCCCTGGTATTCGCCCTTGGATCGCTCAACGCAGCGAACGCTGCGCCTGGAGAAAACGGTGGTGATGCCTACAACCTCCCCGCCGGACAGACCGACCTGTTCGGAATCGACAACGCCCACAACCGGGCGGGTGTGATCAGCTCGGACGCTGACAGGGACCCTTCGACCGTTAATTCCACATACGGGCTGCTGATGGAGAGCCAGCAGTAGGACTGCGGAGACGGCCGGAAACGGCCGCCTGACCAGCCTTCGCAAAAAGCCTCGGCGGAAAACATCCGCCGGGGCTTTTTGCTTTCCTTCCCCCGGTTTCCCGTTCTTTCATCGATATCGATTTCGGGACGGCCTTTACGAGGACGTTTGCCAGCATGCGCGGATCACGGTGCCCGCCCCCGGCGTGGAGCGTATTTCAAACGTTCCCCCGGAAAGCTTCGTGCGCTCCTTCATGGACGTCAGGCCGAAGCCTCCCGACCCGCCCGTGCTGGAAGCCTCGGCATCCGGGTCGAAGCCGACCCCGTTGTCTTCGATTTCCAGCGCGATGCCCGCGCCGTTCCTGGAAAGGGACAGCAGGATCGAATCGGCCTTGCTGTACTTGGCCGCATTGTTCAGGGATTCCTGGATGATCCGGAAAATGGTTATCTTCAAATGCTCCGGGATGTCGGGCTCTTCGATCTCGATGGCTTCCTCCACACACAGCCCCGCGTAGAGCGACCGGAAACGCCGGCAGAACCAGCCGATGGTCACCACGATTCCCAGGTCGTCCAGGATGGACGGGCGCAGGTCGGTGATGATCCGCCGGGCTTCCTCGATGGAATGGTCCACGATGGACATGAGCTTGAGCAGCACCGCGGGATTGCCGCCTGCCGCCTCCATCTGCTGCGCGGTGTTCTGGATGGAAAATTTTATGGCGCTGAGCGAGGAGCCGATGCTGTCGTGCATTTCCATGGCGATTCTTTTGCGCTCCTCTTCCTGGACGCGCAGGAGCTGGGCGGCCAGCCGCCTCAACTGGTCCTGGGACTCCCGGAGCGATTCCATGGCCCCGGCCAGCTCGATGGTGCGCTGGTGCACGCGCACTTCAAGGTCGTCGCGTGCCTCCTGGAGTTCTTCCTGCGCCCTCTTGAGCTCGCTCACGTCCCTCCACGCGGCGATGGCCCCCGTTACCGCCCCGGAAGAGTCCCGGATAGGCCCCGCGCAAATGAGCACCGGGATCTTTTCGCCCCCCTTGGTTTTCATGAACCATTCCTGGTTCGATATGACCATGCCCTCCAGGGCGGCATTAAATATGGACAGCTCGTCGGTGAATTCTTTCGTTTCACTGGGAGTCAGAAACGGCCACTGCTTGATCGCCCGCCCCTTTATTCTCGACAGCGGGATTCCCTTCATTTCGAGCGCGAACCGGCTGAGCGCCCGGATGGTGAGGTCGGGCGCATCGACGACGGCGATGCCTTCGGGGATGTGTTCGAGCAGGGCATCCAGCACGGCCCGGCGTTCCTCGGCCTCGCGTGCCCGCCGTTCCGCCTCCGCTCTGGCTTCTTCGTGCTCCATGGTACGTTCGACGACCAGGTTTTCCAGGTTTTCCCGGTGCCGCTTCAGCTCTTCTTCGGTCTTTTTCCGTTCGACCGAATACCGGATAGCCCGTTCGAGCAGGGCGGGGCCGAATTCGCCTTTTTCGAGATAGTCGGCGGCGCCGGCCTTCATGGCGCGCATGTCCAGGCCGTAGTTGCCGTAGGCGGTCAGGAAGATAATGGGGACCCGGCAGTCCATTTCCACGGCGGTTTCGAGCAGTTCCAGACCGTCGCGGGAGCCGAGCCGGTAGTCAATGAGGTAGACGTCGTACCCGGCCCGGCAGATCGCGGCCAGGCCTTCGTCGTAGGAGCCCGCCCACTCCAGCCGGTATTTGAGGCTGGATCCGGCGAGCATGTCGGAGACGATGAGAAAATCCTCTTCGTCATCGTCGATCAGGAGTATCCTCAACACGTCCGACATGCACTGCACCCCTCTTTATCGTCTGACGGCAGGGGCCATCCCCCCCGGCCGCAACAGGTGGAACCTGAATGGGAAAAATCACCGAACCGACTGAATTCAACGCTGGAAAGGAATACCTCGGGGTTTAAATATCAAAAATACCCCTTGATGACAATCATCGCCGGAACGAAAAGGGGGAGTCGTTCATGACCGGCCGGGAAGGGGTGAGCGCGTTGAGGGCGATCATGTCCCGGCGCCGGGGCCGTTCATTCGAACTCGTAGTACCGGTGGAAATGGTGCACCGGCCCATGGCCGCTTCCCAGGGGAAGGCCGTGGCGTATGGCGCCGGTGATGTACTCCTTGGCCCCGGCCACCGCATCTTCGACCGAAAACCCGCGGGCGAGAAACGCCGCTATGGCCGAAGCGAAAGTGCAGCCCGTTCCGTGAGTGTGGGGCGTGTGGCAGCGTTCGTTGGCGTATTCCCGAAAACGGGTGCCGTCGAACAGGAGGTCCATGGGGGTGCCGGCGAGGTGGCCGCCCTTCAGCACTACGTAGGCCGGGCCGAATTCCTTGAGTTTCCGGGCCGCCTCTCGCATGTGGCCGGCGGTTTCGATCCGGATGCCGGTCAGGGCTTCGGCCTCGTGCAGGTTGGGGGTAATGACCAGCGCCAGGGGAAAAAGCTCCCCGGCAAGGGTCTCCACGGCTTCCGGTTTTAGCAGGTGGTGCCCGCTTTTGGCAATCATCACCGGGTCCACCACCAGGCGGTCGAGCTTCAATTCCCGTATGTCGCGGGCCACCCGGGATATGATCGCCGCATTGAACAGCATGCCCGTCTTTACCGCATCCGTACCGATATCCAGGACGACCGACCGGATCTGCGAGGAGACGAAGTCCGGATCGATTTCGAGGATCCCGTTCACCCCGACGGTGTTCTGCGAGGTGAGAGCGGCGATGGCGCTCATCCCGTAGACGCCGAGTGCGGCGAAGGTTTTGAGGTCGGCCTGGATCCCGGCTCCGCCCCCCGAGTCGGAACCGGCGATGGTAAGTGCCCGCGGTATTTTCATGCTTGTCGCTTCTCCATTTTCTTTACGAAATCGGCGGAAAGCCCTCTGAGCCTCTATCGGAAATGGTCCCATCCCCTGCCGCCGGGGGACGCCGCCCGGCTTCCGTCCGGAAACCCGACGCGGACCTCCGCCGGCCCCGCCGTAAAACGCCCGATCTCGTGGCACGGCGTTCCGGTTTCATCCAGCAGCATTTTTCGTATGGCCGGAACGGCTTCGGGAGCCGCCGCAAACAGGAGTTCATAGTCCTCTCCGCCCGCCAACGCCCAGCCCAGGGCATCGCCGCCCGCCGCCCGGCCCACCTCCGCCAGCGCCCCGCTCACCGGGACCTTTCCCGCCTCGATGAGCGCCCCCGTCCCGCTGGCCGAACAGATGTGGCCGAGGTCCGCCACCAGGCCGTCGCTCACGTCCACCATCGCCCGCACCAGGCCCGAGCGCGCCAGGAGCCTCCCCTCGGCCAGGCGCGGCCGGGGATCGAGATGCCGGGAGATCGCGGCCTCGCGAGCGGGTTCGCCGACGTTGATTCCGGGCCGGCGGAGCAGTTCCAGCCCCGCCCTGGACTCGCCCGGAAACCCGGTCACCAGGACCGCGTCCCCGGCCCGCGCCCCGCGTCTCAACACCAGGCGTTCCGGCGTGACCTGCCCCAGGAGAGAGATATCCACGGTGATCGGGCCGCCGGTGCGGCTGAGATTTCCGCCCACGATGGAAGCCCCCGCAAGGCCGGCCTGTTCGTCCATCCCGCGGTACAGCTCGTCGATGAACTCCACTTCCGTATCGGGCGGAAGCAGGAGCGATACGAGCACCCACAGGGGATCGCCGCCCGCCGCGGCGATGTCGCTCACGTTGATGGCGATCGCCTTGCGACCCAGCCGGTAAGGCGTGGTGCTCGCCCCGGTAAAGTGCACGCCCTCCACCTGGGAGTCGCACGTGGCCAGCAGGTACCGGGCCCCCGATGCCCCCAGCACGGCGACGTCGTCGCCTATCCCCACCACCACGTCGGGCCCCGGCGGTGAAAGCGTCCGTGCTATGCGGGCGATCAGCCCGAATTCGCCAAGTTCTCCTATGCGCATGACCGACTCCCCGGTGCCTGTTGCAACCGACGGTTTATAAAACTGCCGTGAAAAATTTCAGCATATCGCAACCGGGCTTCAAAAGACGAAATCTTTTAACGCACAGGCGTCAAAATGATATCGAAACGATCCCTTAAAAGCGCAGAGGCATTTCGCCCTCACTTCTCCCCGCGCCCCTTCGCGGCTTGATTTGGGGGTGCGGGAAGAGGAGCTGTTGCCAAAAACCAGAATCTCAGTTGGAAACCGCCCAAAAGTACGGACTACTCCCCTCCCTTGGCGGGAGGGGCAGGGGGAGGGGGTCGTCAGTGCCCGGAAATACGACACCCTCCCCTAGCCCCTCCC
>LUZZ01000417.1 GCA_001603845.1 Syntrophobacterales bacterium Delta_01
GGCTGGCAGGTAAACCTGCTGCTGGGCAAAACCAGGAACGGCTGGTGCATCCTGGAGACGGGAAACGTGTATCCGAACTAGGAGTGTGGCCGGAGGCTGAATACTGATAGCTGGATGCGTGGTGATTGGCGCCGGCGGCGGATGCCGGACCGGCGTGCGGATACGCGAAAGGCGGGGGGAAATGCCCCGCCTTCGCTTTTTTATCCGCTGCCGCCGGTTTGCTATTTCAGGTTGGAGTTGACGAAATCCCAGTTGATGAGATTGTCGATGAAGGCCTGGAGGAAATCCGGCCTCCTGTTCTGGTAGTCCAGGTAGTACGCGTGTTCCCACACGTCGACCACCAGGAGCGGGGTAATCCCGTGCGCCGCCGGGGTGTCGGCGTTTGCCGTTTTCATGATCTGGAGCTTGCCGTCCTTTTGCACCAGCCAGGCCCAGCCGCTGCCGAACTGGGTCACGCCGGCGTTTTTGAATTCCTCCACAAACTTCTGGTAACCTCCCAGGTCCGATTCGATTTTCTGCGCAACCGCGCCGGTGGGGGCGCCGCCCCCCTTCGATTTCATGCACTTCCAGAAAAACGAGTGGTTCCAGGCCTGGGCCACGTTGTTGAACATGCCCGCCTTCGAAGCGTCGCCGACGATTTTGGCCGCGATGGCTTCGGCGGCCTGGCTTTCGAACTCGGTCCCGGCGATAAACTTGTTGCCGTTGTCCACGTATGCCTTGTGATGTTTGCCGTGGTGAAATTCGAGGGTCCTGGCGCTTATGAAGGGTTCGAGCGCGTCCTTCGAGTAGGGCAGATCGGGCAGGCTGAGGGCCATATTTTCCTCCTTAATTTAATGGTTTTTAAGCTACATCGGTGTCTATTAGGGCAGACGGGATTGCCTGAAGCTCACTCTGGGGCAAATCGATTCTAAGCACACCACGGGCGGAAGGCAACCGCGCGGGCAGGGATTACTCCGCCGAGGAAGGGAGCACACCGGGCAAGGGCCGGCGCGCGTTTCCCGTCCCGGCGGCGATGTCTTTGCCCGCGGTCGCGTACGGTTCCTCCGGAATCCTGCCGGCCACGGCCATCCGGGTGTTGATTTCCGATTTGGGTCAGTCCCGCCCCGATATTTCAGAGAAATTTCCAAAAACCGCAGAATCTTTCCTTTTCATTGATTTTTTGGACCGGATGCACTGAAGAAAAAGCTCCAGCGGGCCGATTTATACATAGCGAAGCGCGATAGACGCGCAGGGCCGGCAACACTCGGACGCGCGCGGCGCTTGGCCGATCATGGGTGCGAATTACGGTATTGCATTGAGTTCGGGAAAGGAGTCCTGATTCATGAAAAAACAGGCGGTGGCTGCAGTGCAGGCAGATGGCACGGCCGTGGACAGGGAAGGCAAATACCTCACCTTTTCGCTTGGCGGTGAGGAATATGGCATCGGCATATTGAAGGTGAAAGAAATAATCGGAATGATGCGGATCACCCCCGTTCCCCAAACCCCGGACTTCGTCAAGGGCGTCATCAACCTGCGGGGAAAGGTAATCCCGGTGATCGATCTTAGGCTCCGATTTGCCATGGGCGAAAGCGGATACACGGACCGGACCTGCATTGTAGTGGTGGAGATCGACGGCTCGGCCGGCAAGCTGCATATCGGGGTGGTCGTGGACTCCGTTTCAGAAGTGCTGAACATCCGCGGGGCGGACATCGAGGACACGCCCAGCTTCGGCACGAACCTCAATTCCCAGTACATCCTGGGCATGGCCAAAACGGGCGGCGCGGTGAAAATCCTGCTCGATATCGACCGTGTTCTCAGTTCGGATGAAATGGATCTCCTGGACAGAGTGGCCTGAGGCTCGAAACCCACGGATGACGGGTTTCCCGAGCTTTTGCGGGGGGGGGCTCTTCCCCACAGGTTTCCCAAGATGTCTGCGCATTGCCGCCAGGCCTCCCGGGCGGAGTTTCGAGGAAAGGAATATGAACAGCGATTTGCCCGACGGGCTTTTCCGCCAATTCAGCCGCCTTGTCTACGACCAGTGCGGCATCAACCTGCATGCGGGTAAGAAAGCCCTGCTTCAGGCGCGGTTGAACAAACGCCTGAGGCTTACCGGCATCGGTTCCTACGAGGAGTATTTCAAGTTCATCACCTCCTCGGGAAATGCCGGTGAGTTCATCAATTTTCTGGATTCCGTTTCCACGAACCTCACCTACTTTTTCCGGGAATCCCAGCATTTCGACTTCCTGGACTCCGTCCTGCCCGACTTGCTGGCGCGGAAACAAAAGGAACGGGACTTGAAGATACGGGTGTGGAGTGCGGGTTGTTCGACCGGGGAGGAGGCTTACACTCTGGCGATGTGCGTGCTGGCTCACCTTCCCGACCCCATGCGGTGGGACTTCAAGCTCCTGGCCACCGACATCTCGACACGGGCGCTCGACATCGCCTCCCGCGGGGTCTACTCCGAAGAGAAGGTCCAGAAGGTTCCGCCCGCCATGCGCCAACTCCATTTCCGCAGGAGGGGCGAAAACGGGAGGGGCGAATACGAGGCGGCCCCTCATTTGAAGCGGATCATTACCTTTCGCCGGCTCAATCTCAAGGAGCCCTATCCATTCAGGGGGACTTTCGATTTTATATTTTGCAGAAACGTCATGATCTATTTCGATAAAAAAACTCAGGAAACCCTGGTGAACAAAATGGCAGGTTTTCTGTCCAGAGGCGGCTACCTGTTCGTGGGCCATTCGGAAAGCCTTACCGGGCTGGCTCACAGGCTGAATTACGTCAGGCCGGCGGTTTACAGGAATTAGTCCCGGAAACCGGTACCAGTTTAGAGCATGCTGGAAACATCCCCGCGATGCCCGGTGCGCTGAGGAACAGCAGATGAGAAGAATCATCGGTATGGCTGACATGGCGGTGAGCAACACTCCCGAGGAGGTTCTGATCACCTACTCATTGGGCTCGTGCATCGCGGTCGTGATTTTCGATCCGGAGGCCGGAGTCGGTGGAATGCTGCATTTCATGCTCCCCGAATCCGGTTTGGACCGCGAGCGGGCCGGGAAGAATCCCAAGATGTTTGCGGATACGGGAATTCCGATGCTGTTCAAAGAAAGCTACAGACTGGGGGCCAGGAAAGACAGGATCATCGTGAAAGCGGTCGGCGGCGCAACCATCCTGGATCAGGACGGGGTGTTCAATATAGGAAAGCGCAACTACCTCGCCATGCGCAAGATACTGTGGCGCAATAACGTGCTGATTTCGGCGGAACATGTCGGCGGAAACGTAAACCGGACGGTCCGGCTGGAGATGGAAACCGGCCGCGTGTTTCTCAAAATAGGCGGTGAATCGGAGATTATGATTTGAAAGATTTTCAGATGAAAACAACTCGCAGTGGAAACGCGCCGCCGGACCGGGGCTGTCATGGCCCGTGCCGTATATGCAACGCGCGGATGAGAAGAATCCACTTCGATTACGGGGTATGAGAGGGCGTCATGTCCTACAACATTCTTCTGGTAGACGATTCCAAGTCCATGCGTTCGGTCATCAGGAAAACCCTTCGGATATCGGGGTTCCGGGTCGGGGAGATCTTCGAGGCCTCGAACGGCCAAGAGGCGCTCGACATGCTCGAAGGCAGGTGGATCGACCTGATCCTGTCCGATGTGCATATGCCGGTGATGGACGGCTACGGTTTCATCAGGTCTTTGCGGGAAAAAGATATCTGCGGGGATACCCCGGTCGTCTTCGTCACCACGGAGGCCAACGAGGAGCGCCTCGACGAACTGATGTCGCTGGGGGCCAGCGGCTATATCCGCAAGCCGTTCCGCCCCGAGGAGATTAACTCTTTGTTGAGCAAAGTCATGGGAGAAACCGATGACCGCACAATTCCAGCCAGTAGTGATGGATGTGATTTCTGAGGTCCTGGAAAAGATGTTTTATGCCATGGTCGATTTTGACGATAACCTGGCGGACAAAATGTACGATTTCGGGTCCGAGATCAGAATGTTCAACCCGCGGGGGTGGGTGGGCATTTCACTTCAGGTGAGCGAGGAATTCGCCAGGATGATCACTGCCAATCTTCTCGGTGTCAATGAAGACCAGGTCGGAGAAGACGATCTCCTGGACGCCCTCAGGGAACTGGCCAATATGATCGGGGGCAACTGCCAGGCCTACGTGAGCGACGAAGGCTGGAGCCTGGGGCTTCCGAGGGCCTGGAGAACCGGGGGGGAAGAAGGCAGGCGGGCCAGTGCGGATGCCACCGAACTGCGTTTCGGCTGTTTAGGAGAAGCGGCCGGGAGGGCGGTCCTGGAATATGTGAACGGATCCGCAACGAATTGAACTTACTGAGGCAGGTAACCACAGTGACACACTCAACCGGTATTTTGCAGCCGCGGTTTCCCGGAACCCAATCCAGGCAGATCAGGGTTCTTATCGTCGACGACTCGGCGATCGTCAGGAAGATATTTTCCCACGAGCTTTCGAAACACGGCGACATCGTGGTGATCGGGACCGCGCCGGACCCATTCGTTGCCAGGGACAAGATCGTGAACTTGAAGCCCGACGTGATCACGCTCGACATCGAGATGCCGCGCATGGACGGGCTGAGTTTCCTGCGCAAACTGATGAAATATTACCCGGTTCCCACGATCATCGTAAGCTCGCTCACCCCGGCCAACAGCGAAATGGCCCTGGAGGCCATGGAATACGGCGCCGTGGAAGTGCTTGCCAAGCCCGGGGGCTCCTATGCGGTCGGGGACATGAGCATCCAGCTCGCCGAAAAGATCCGGGCGGCGGCGCAGGTCCGGGTGATCAACCGGAGTGAGAGTCCCGCACCCGCTGCGCCGGGCGTGACCCCGGAAATCAGCAACGCCCTCAAGCGCACCTCCCATAAGGTCATCGCCATGGGGGCCTCGACCGGGGGGACCGAGGCGCTCAAGACGGTGTTGTGCCAGATGCCTCCCACCGCACCGGGGATCGTCGTGGTGCAGCACATGCCGCCGCGCTTTACCACCACCTTTGCCGAGCGCCTCAACACCCTGTGCCGCATCGAAGTGAGGGAGGCCCGGGACGGCGACGCGGTGCTGCCCGGAACGGCCCTCATCGCTCCCGGCAACTTCCATATGTTTCTCAAGCGCGTGGGCGGCACCTACTACGTTGAAATCAAGACCGGGCCCCTCGTGTTTCACCAGCGGCCTTCGGTCGATGTCCTCTTCAAATCGGTTGCCCGCCACGCCGGCGGCAATTCGGTGGGCGTCATCCTGACGGGCATGGGTAGGGACGGGGCCGACGGCCTTCTCGAAATGAGAAAGACGGGCGCCCACACCATCGCCCAGGACGAAGCGAGCTGCGTGGTCTTCGGGATGCCCAGGGAAGCGATCCGCATAGGTGCCGCGGAAACCGTGGTTTCGCTCACGGACATTCCCCGCGCACTTTTGAAAGTCCTCACCAGGGAAGGCGTGAACGGTGAGCGTGCGCTCTGAAGTACCGAAGGGTGCTGGAACGGAACGGCCGGCGGCCGAGCCGAAAGCCCTACCGGAACCAGCAGCCGGATATCGAAGCAATAATTGCCGGTAACCATGTAACGGCAAGAGGAGGTAGCAGTCGATGGCGTATAAGGATCTGACAGTACTTGTGGTGGACGATTTTCTGACGATGCGGCGAATCGTTCGAAAAATCCTTCGCGATCTCGATTTCCAGAACATCATCGAAGCCGAGGACGGTTCCGCCGCACTCGATGTGCTCAAGACCAACAAGGTCGACCTCATAGTCTCCGACTGGAACATGCCCAAGGTCAGCGGGCTGGAGCTGCTCAAACGTGTCCGGGGCCAGGACGAAACCAGGGACATCCCTTTTCTCATGGTGACCGCCGAGGCCCAGAAGGAAAACATCGTGGAGGCGGTGAAGGCGAAGGTGAGCAACTACATCGTAAAACCTTTCACGGCGGCCACTCTAGAAGAAAAATTGGCCAAGATCGTGCCGAAATGACCGATTCTCGATACAGGCAGACTATGGGTACGGCGGCCTTTGGGATTTCGGCGCCTGGCGCCGGAGTACGATGGGGACACCGGGCAGGGGTTTCCGCCGCGGACGTGCGCGGTTGCCCGTCAAAAGATAGCGGGGCGTAAACCATGGAAAATATACTGGTCCGGCTGGCAAACGGGGTGATCGATGGACCCGACGACCTGATGGGCATCGGCGACTGCCTGAACCTGCTGGACGATCTCGAAAAGGAAACGGGGGTCTCCGGCCCGCATGTGAAGACGCTGGACTCCCTGAGGCGTCTTTTCAAAGACCTCATACTGTATGAATCGGAGGACCGGGAGCGCGACTGGCGCCGCATCCAGGAGATGCTGGGCTGCCTGGCCCGCGGCGAGCCGGTGGAGGACCCGCCTGAAGAAGAGCCCGCTGCGGACCCCGACGGCTGGGAGATGGGAAGCACGGACGATCCCGCAGAAAACGTCGTCCCGGTGAACGGGAATTCCGGCGGCAACGGCGGTCCCGAAGACAGTGAACCGGGTATGGACCTGGAGAGCTTTTTCCCTGAACAGCCCGACGAGCCGGAGTCCATGGAGATGCAGGACCCCGAGCTGGTCAAGGACTTCATCCTGGAGGGCAAGGAGCACCTGTCCACGATCGAGCTCAACATGCTGGCCCTGGAAACCAATCCCAAGGACCAGGAGGCCATCAACGCCGTTTTTCGGCCCTTCCACAGCATCAAGGGCGTCGCCGGGTTTCTCAATTTTAAGGAAATTCACCACCTGAGCCACGAGGTGGAAAACCTGCTGGACGCCGCCCGGTCGGGGAAGCTGGCGGTCACCGATGCGGTGATCGACATCGTCCTGAACGCAACCGACATATTGAAGGTGCTGCTGGCCGAACTGGAAGAAAACCCGGAGGGACAGGAAGGCTCCCCGTCCAGTTCCGCTCTCGTGGCGACCTTCCTGGAACGGGTGAAAAACTTCAGCGGCGAAGCCCCGGCGGGTGGAGCGCCGGTAAGGAAAGTGGGCACCATCCTCACGGAGCATTGTATCCTGGAAGAGGGCGCGGCGGAAGGGTTTGCCGAGGCCAGCAGGACGGCCGGGAAAAAATTCGGCGAAACGGTGATCGAGGAAGGGGCGGCAAGTGCGCGGGACGTGTCCCTGGCACTGCGGGAACAGCGCCACAGCATGGAAAACGCGGCGGCGGTGCGGGTGGATACCCGCAAGCTCGACAACCTGGTGGACATGGTGGGCGAGCTGGTCATCGCGCAGTCCATGGTTCTGGAAAGCCCGCAGCTCCAGGGGATCAGGGACCAAAAGCTCCAGAAGGACAGCGTGCAGCTCAAAAGGATTACCGCTGAACTCCAGCGCATCAGTATGTCCATGCGCATGGTCCCCATCAAGAACACCTTTCAGAAAATGATCCGCCTGGTCCGCGACCTCTCGAAGAAGTCGGGTAAGGAAGTCACCCTGGTCATGCAGGGTGAAGAAACGGAAATCGACCGGAACATGGTCGAGGAAATCTACGAGCCCCTGGTCCACATGATAAGAAATTCGGTGGACCACGGCATAGAAATGCCTGCGGACCGCGTGGCGGCCGGAAAGGACCCGGTGGGTACCGTGGCCATCGCCGCCGAGCAGAAAGGCGGGTGCATCGTTATCGATATCCGTGATGACGGCAAGGGGCTCGATGTCGAAAAGATACGGGCCAAGGCCATCGAGCGGGGGATAATCGCCCAGGGCGACCAGTTGTGTGAGCGCGAGATCTTCGATCTCATCTTCCACGCCGGGTTTTCCACCCGGGACCGCGTTACGGAGGTCTCGGGCCGGGGCGTGGGGATGGACGTGGTAAAAAAGAGCATCGAACGGCTTCGGGGAAAGATAGAAATTGACAGTACGTTCGGAAAAGGCTCCCACTTTCAGCTCAAAGTGCCTCTCACCATGGCGATTATCGACGGAATGGTCATACAGATCGGCTCGCAGCGCTACATTGTGCCGACGGTCGCCCTCAAGGAATCCTTCCGGCCTTCGGAGCAGTCCTACTTCACTATTCAGAAAAAAGGAGAAATGGTCAAGGTCCGGGAGTCGCTCATGCCGCTCGTGCGCCTGCACACCATCCTGGGGGAGGAGCCCAAGCACCGCAACCCGTGGGAGGGCCTCCTGCTGGTGGTGACCGAGGGGACGAGTTCCTACTGCCTGCTGGCCGACGAAATCGTGGGGCGGCAGGAAGTTGTTATCAAGAGTCTGGGGGGATTGTTTCAGAACCTTCGGGGAGTCGCGGGAGGAGCGATCCTTGGTGATGGGAAAGTTGCTCTCATAATCGATGTGAAGGGAATCATCAGTCTTTACGAGGATAGCGCAGATGACGGAAGTGGAAAAAGAAGACTGGAATGAGCTGGTTCGGATTCTCAAGGAAACGGAAGAAAACATCACGGCTCTGAACGGCGGCGACTGCGGACCCGAACTGGAACGCTCGCGCCGCTCTCTCCAGGCTTTTCATACAACGGCGGCAATGCTCGGGCTGGCTGACGTGGAAAAGGCGGGCCTCGAGCTTGAAAACTACCTGAAAAAGCAGGCAGAACCGGTGAGTATGGATAACCTCGCCGCGTTCGGGTTTGCGGTCAACCTGCTGGCCGACCAGATGCACAATCTGGGAAACGGTGCGGCGGGGCAAACCATCGATACCGCCGAAATCATGGAACTTTTGACACCGCAGAATGAAATGGAAACCGAAGTGCAGTTGATGGAAGACGCGCCCCCGCCTGAAGAGACGCTTGCGGCGGAAGCGGCCGTGGAGGCCGAACCCGACGGCCCGGAACCGGGCGATGAGGCGGAACCGGCTCCGGCGGCCCGCGCCTGCAGCCGGTTGGCCGCGCTGGTGGGAAGCCTGGGGGGCGAGTTGTCCTTCTCCTCGGATGGGACGGCGGGCGAATTGTTCCACATCAAGCTCTCGGGCTCTTCCGAAACGCTGAAAAAACTCGACGATCTGCTCTCACGCGATGCGCCTTCGGCCGTGTCTTCGCCCGAGGCCAACGAC
>LUZZ01000418.1 GCA_001603845.1 Syntrophobacterales bacterium Delta_01
GCCTTGAGCACCTGTTCGGCGCGGTCCGAATCGGTGCCGATCACCACCCGGTCGGGACGCATAAAATCGTTGATGGCGGCCCCTTCCCGGAGAAACTCGGGGTTGCTGGCTACGTCGAAGGAGGCCTTCGGGTTGGCCTCCACGATGATGCGGTGCACCTGGCAGGCGGTGCCCACCGGGACGGTGCTCTTGTTGACGATGACGGTGTAGTCGCCCAGGTAGGGGGCGAGTTGCCGGGCGGCCTCGTAAACGTAGGTGAGGTCCGCGTAGCCGTCGCCGCGTCGGGAGGCCGGCGTCCCCACCGCGATGAAGATCACCTCCGCACGGGGCACCCCGGGGCTGTAGTCCGTGGAAAAGATAAGCCGGCCGGCGTCCGAGTTCTTCTTCACCATGGCTTCCAGGCCGGGTTCATAGATGGGGATCTGCCCCTGCTTCAACCGTTCTATCTTCGAGCTGTCGGTATCGATGCAGGTCACTTCATGGCCGAATTCGGCCAGGCACGCTCCACTTACCAGTCCAACATATCCGGTTCCGATAACGGCGATTTTCATACGGGAAAAACCTTTCAGTCATTTTTTACCTAAGCCGGCTCACGCAGGCTTCCGATTTGCCAAGGGTAATTATCAATTTTGCACGACAACCGGCAATCGAAATTATTCCCCGGCGGGGCTTTTCTCAGTCAAATCCCGCGCCAGGTCCAGGAACTCTTCGGGAAGGGACGCGGCCTGCCCCGAAAACCTCACGCACACCATGTCCAGAGTGGCCCGCGTGCACAGGTCCATACCCCCCTGCCCGTCGTCTCGAAAAATCCGCTGCCGGAAGGAAACGCTTCGCCTTCGCACCCACGCCAGGCCGGTGTGGATCTCTATCTGGTCGTCGTAGCGCAGCGGCTTGCGGTAGGAACAGGAGGATTCGACGATCGCCAGGTGCAGCTCGCGCTCCATGAACGCGCGGTACGGAAACCCGATATGCCTCAGGAAATCCTCGCGCCCGGTTTCGAAAAGATGAAAATAGTTGCCGTGATAGACCGCCCGGCCCAAATCCACTTCAAAAAGCGGGACACGGACCCTGGTTATGTGGTAGGAGATATCCGAAGAATCGGTTTCGGCCGGATTCGTAATTATCTTCTTGGAAGCGTTCATTAATACGGCACTCCTGCGGCGGATACCGGGGGCACGGCAGCGGCAGGAGCGGGCATCCCGCGCGGATTACGACTCGAACATCGCGCCGCCGCACACCGATGGTACCGAGCGGATGGCGGCTTTATTTTCCGCCGGGTTTGATTTATGATCCGTCGTCCGGTACAAATTTGCAGAGTCGAGGTCAATTATTGCCCATCTTTCCTCAAATGAATAAACCCGATCACCGGCGCTACCGTTCTAAACAACGCAACCGCCCGTTGTCAACGAAATCCGAGCCCTGGTCCCTGAAGCTTCACCGCAGTCTGCGCCCCGTACTTAAGCGCATCGGGACCCCGGAGCCGGCCCCTTTCGTCCCGGACCCGTTCCAGGTCGAAGCGCTGGAAACCCTCGCCCGCTCGGACGTGCTGGTGACCGCTCCCACCGGGTCCGGGAAGACCTACATCGCCGTCGAGGCCCTGGAGGCCGTGTTGAAACGGGGAGGCAAGAGCTGGTACGCCTCGCCGCTCAAGGCCCTTTCCAACGCCAAGTACGAGGAATTCCGCGAACTTTTCGGCGCCGAAAACGTGGGCATCCTCACCGGGGACCGCAAGGAAAACATCCACGCTCCGGTGATCGTGGGCACCACCGAAATCCTTCGAAACCAGCTCTACGACATCATGCACCGGGGCGAAGACCTGGACATCGACCTGGTGGTGCTCGATGAGGCCCACTTCCTGGGCGACCCCGACCGGGGCGTGGTGTGGGAGGAAGTCCTCATCTACCTGCCGGCCAGGGTCCGCCTGCTGCTCCTTTCGGCAACCATCCGCAACGCCGAGGAGATTTGCGGCTGGCTGACCTGGATGCGCGGGGCCCAGTGCGAGTGGGTTTCGGCGCTCGAAAGGCCGGTGCCGCTGTTTCCCCTCTTCCTGTTTCCGGGAGGCGAACTGGCGCCCCTGGGCAACCGGCGCGGCCTGCTGCCCAAAATCGCCGACATCGACGTCAAGTCGCTTCCGCGAAGCGAGATCCCTGAAATTCCCAAGATCCTGGACGTTCTTCGCAAGGCCAACCTGCTTCCGGCGATCTTTTTCTTAAAGTCCCGCTCGGACTGCGACAAAGCCGTTGCCTTCTGCCAGGCCGGCTCCCAGGGGGCGGCTTCTTCCGGGGCCTCCCGCCAGGAAACCGGTGACGGGCAGGAAGGCCCGACCGCCTTCCAAAAAAGGCTGGCCGGGGTGCTGGCAAAATTCCCGTTCCTGCGCTCTCACCAGCACCTTTCCATCCTCAAGAGCTGCCGCGTGGGGTCCCATCACGGCGGACAGCTCCCCCACTGGAAGCTGCTGCTGGAAAAGATGATGCAGGAAGGCTACCTGGAAGCCATTTTTTCCACCTCCACCATCGCCGCGGGTGTGAATTTCCCGGCGCGCACCGCCGTGATCTTCCAAAGCGACCGGTTCAACGGCAGGGAGTTCGTGCCGCTGTCGGCGACCGACCTGCTCCAGATGACCGGCCGGGCCGGGCGGCGCGGCATGGACGAAATCGGATTCGCCATGGTGGTGCCCGGCCAGCACCAGGACCCGCAGCTCATACTCGACCTGCTGAAATCGCCCCCGGACCAGATCCAGAGCCAGATCCGGGTGAATTTTTCCATGGTCCTGAACCTGCTGCTCTCCCACACGTCGGAGGAGATACGCAACCTGTTCGTGTCCTCGCTGGCTACCTTCCAGAATATGAGCCAGGACACGCGGGCGATGAAAAAGCTGGAAGCGGCCAGGACGGAACTGGAAGGGGCCTGGCGGGAAGACATGGCGTGCGGGTCGCTCGAAGCCCTCTACGACGTGCGCCCCCAGTACATGGCGGCCGTCGAACAGTTCCGGAAGATGAAAAAGTCGCTCAAGCGCAGGCCCAGGTACCGGCAGCTTCTCGACCGGCTGGCTCCGGGACGCGTTTTCCTGAGTAACCGGGGCACGCCTTACCTGTGCATCGCCTGGCCCGACATGGAATACCGCAACATCGAGGCCGCGCGGCTCGGCCACCCGCTCCGGTTCAGGCGGGGGCGTATCCGGGTCCACCGGGTGGCTTTTCAGCGCATCAGGCAATTGAGCGACATGCTGGACCAGGTCCCCGAAATGGACGACCGCGAGGCCTGGCAGCAACTGGCGGCCAGAGCGGCGGAGGGCGGGTTCGCCCCGGTCGTCGATCAGCATTCGGAGCAGGAAGATCACGCCGCCCGGGACCTTACGGCCCTGGGAGAGCGCATTCATTCGCTTCCGTGCGGAAAGTGCACCCTTTTCGGCCCCTGCCACAAGGATTCGTCCCACCCGTTCGCCACCGCCCTGAGGCGGTACTTCCACCACTACGCGCAGGTGGATTCCACCCAGGAGGAGCTGTGGCGCTCGTTTTTGAAGCACTACCGGCTGCTTCGCGACGAAGGCTACGTGAGCGAGGACGGCAAGCTGACCGCGGACGGCATGTGGGCGAGCAAGCTCCGGCTGGACCAGCCGCTGCTCATTTCCGAAGGGATTCGCAAGGGCGTCTTTCCCCAGGACAGCCCGGAGATGCTGGCGGCCGTGATGGCGCCCTTCGTGATGGACCGGGACAGGCAGGGCGACGTCCAGCTCGCTTCGCTGATCTGGAAATATCCCGACCTGGCTAGACCGTTTTTCAAGATGCTCAAAGAGCTCCAGCGCCTCAGGCAGATGCTCCAGGCCGAAGGGTTCGAGGTCCCGCCCCTGCCCTTCTGGGCCATGGTGATGGTCTACCACTGGGCCAAGGGGCTTTCGTGGGAGGAAGTGCGCGAGATTTCCGGCATGGACGAAGGCGACCAGGCGATGATCATCCTGCGCACGGCGGACCACCTGCGCCAGCTCGAATCCCTTGCGGAAACTCACCCGCGGCTGGCGGCGACCGCCGGGGAAGCCATCCGGATGCTGTTGCGCGAACCGGTCCTCGCGGGATAGGGCGCTTGCCGGTGAAGGTGTTCGCCGTCAAATTTCAAAAAAAACTTGACACCTGCCTCTCGATTAAAATATATAAGGCAATTCCAAATATTTTTGCCGCAAGGAGGCATCGAGATGCTAAAAAGCCCATGTGTCAATTGCGACCGAGCCAACGAGGACAAAAACAAGTGTTTGGATAGCTGCGAGAGACTGAAAGAGTATCAGGAGATGATCCTGAAGCAGGGTATTTACGCGACGATGTAATTATCTGGCTGAAAGGCCATTTCGGGCGGCCGGAAGGCCGCTTTTTTTGTCCGCTGCGAAGAGCGGCCGCTATCTTGCTGAACAACCGGTTTTCGGAGGATTTTACGTCATGTACGCCATTTTTAAATCCGGGGGAAGGCAGTACGAAGCCAGGCCCGGCCACGTAGTCAGGTTGGAAAAACTTCCCGGTCAGGTCGGGGACAGCGTCGAACTGGGCGAGGTGCTCCTGGTTTCCGACGGGGAACAGGTGAGGATCGGGCAGCCCCTGGTGGAAGGCGTTGCGGTTCAGGGCAAGATCGTCGAGCACGGCCGGCTTCCCAAGGTCGTCATTTTCAAGCACAAGCGGCGCAAGGACTACCGGAAAAAACAGGGCCATCGGCAGAGCTTCACGGCCGTTCGGATAGAAAACATCGGGTAACCCGAAGTCGGTGCGGCCGGTCCCGGTGCCGGTTTGCCGCGGCTTTTTCGGAGGAATATCATGGCACATAAGAAAGCGGGTGGAAGCTCCCGAAACGGCCGGGACAGCGCCGGCCAGCGCAGAGGGGTCAAGAAGTTCGGGGGTGAGTTCGTACGCCCCGGCAACATCATTGTGCGGCAACTGGGCACCAAGTTTCATCCCGGCAACAACGTGGGCATGGGAAGGGACTACACCATATTCGCGATGACCGAGGGCGTGGTGACCTTCGAGCACAAGGACAAGCTCAGAAAGCAGATCAGCGTCTACCCGGTGTCCGCAGAGTAGCACTCTGCCGCGACATTCGAAAAAACGAGATTACGGACCCTCCCCTCCGCCGCGTACCGGCGCCAGGGGAGGTTCCATTTTCAGGCCACGGGCCACGGCTTGGCGCTGCCGCACGCACCCGCCTGGCGCGTGACGGGTTGCGTCCCGCTCGGTGCGGGACTCCATCCATCCTACAATGGACGTCCCACGCAGGACGGATGAAGCGGAGCGGGACCCACCGGCTCGTGCACGACTTGAACACAAATTGGTGCCGGATGACTTCTTTGAGAAAGCCATGAAATTCATAGACGAAGTGAAGATAAAGGTCTCCGCCGGCAAGGGCGGAAACGGGTGCGTAAGCTTCCGGCGTGAAAAATACGTTCCCAGGGGCGGGCCGGACGGCGGCGACGGCGGCATGGGCGGAAGCGTGGTCATCGAGGCCACGGAGCGCAAGCACAGCCTGCTCGACTTCCGGTACCGCAACATCTTCGCCGCATCGCCCGGCAGGAACGGCGAGGGGCAGAACCGGCACGGCAGGAGCGGCGAGGACATCGTGCTGGAGGTGCCGGTGGGGACGGTGGCCAGGGACCCGGAAACCGGCGAAGTCCTGGCCGACCTGGTGGAACCGGGCGACCGGTGGACTGCGGCCGCCGGCGGCAGGGGAGGCAAGGGCAACGCGCATTTCGCTTCCTCGACGCATCGGACTCCGAGGTTCGCGCAGGAAGGCGAGGCGGGAGAAGGGCGCGAGCTGAAGCTGGAGCTGAAGCTGCTGGCCGACGTCGGGCTGGTGGGCCTTCCCAATGCCGGAAAATCGACTCTCATCTCTTCGGTTTCGGCGGCGCGGCCCAAGATTGCCGACTATCCCTTCACGACGCTGGTCCCCAACCTGGGGGTCGTGCAGTATGACGACGCCCCCCCGTTCGTCATGGCCGACGTTCCGGGACTCATCGAAGGGGCGCACGAGGGTGCGGGACTGGGGGTGCGGTTCCTCAAACACATCGAAAGGACGCGCGTGCTGGTGCACGTCATCGACGTGGCCGCGGTCCCGCCCGAAGACCCCGTACAGCCGTTTCGGGGGATCGAGCGCGAGCTGGCGGGATATTCCGAATCGTTTGCCGACAGGCCGCGGGTCATCGTGCTCAACAAGACCGACCTGGTGGAAGAC
>LUZZ01000049.1 GCA_001603845.1 Syntrophobacterales bacterium Delta_01
TTCTTGCTGCATTCATAATACAAAATAAAGTATTTGATATTATACGAGATATTCCGCTATTCCCTGCCTCTTGAATATTCACTGAGCCGACCGGAGTTCCGCCGTCTCGGGGGAATCCCCAAGGCCCCTGCGGGTCCTTTTCATAACCTCCGCAAATCTCCCTGCCCCTGACAAAGCCCTCTGTCCCGCTCTTGAGGAAAACGCCGGAAAGCAGCCGGTGCTGCGGCAAGTGCCGGAACTTCGGGGATAGAATCGCATGGGATTTACTATTGTACTTTTTGCATATGTAACATCTTTTTGACCTAACCCTCATTAGATCGTCACAAAAGGCATCTATACTCCCTTCCCGTTTGCGGGGAAATACCGGTCTGAATCCAATTCATATCAAAACCACCAGGCAACGGGAGACTAATGTCCATGGAAGAGATGGTCGGCTGCGCCGTGGAAACACTTTTCAAGGATAACGCCGGCGGACGGAAGTCCATTTGGATGCCCCTTCTCAAGTCTTTACTCCTGAAGCGCATATTGCCTCTGAAGCGGCTAAACGCCATCCATACCGCTCTCGATTCGCTGCCCGAGCACGGGCCGATTCCGGATCGCATCCTGGAAGTGCTTGGAATCACTTTTGATATTTCCAAGGCCGACCAGACCCGGATCCCGGCATCCGGTCCCCTGGTAGTGGTGGCGAACCATCCGTTCGGAGCCATCGAGGGGCTGATCCTGGCTTCGATTCTCATGCGCGCGCGCGACGATGTAAAAATAATGGCAAACTTCTTGCTCGGAGTACTGGGCATCGAGAAATTGAACGAAATCCTCCTGTACGTGGATCCTCTGGAGAGGAAAGCATCGACCGTAAATAATCTCAAGCCGCTGCGGGAAGCCATCCAGTGGGTGCGGGACGGGCGTGCCCTGGGGCTTTTCCCGGCAGGGGAAGTATCTCACGTGCATCTCGACGGGCTGGGCGTCATCGACCGGCAGTGGAGCCGCACCGTGGCCAGAATCATTAAGAGGACCGAAGCGACGGTGCTCCCCGTTTATTTCGAGGGCCGAAACAGCCTGCTTTTTTGCGGGCTCGGCCTTTTGCATCCCCTGCTCCGCACCATCATGCTGCCCAGGGAAAACCTCGCCAAGGGAAGCCGGACGTTTGGGGTGCACGTTGGAAAACCCGTTCCCTTCAGGAGAATGGCGGGACTGGATGATGCGGCGATGATGGATTACCTGCGCCTGCGCACCTACAATCTCAAAAACCGCAGCAGCAAAAGGCGCCTGCGCCTGCTGCCGGCGTCGCACGGCCCGGCCTCCGCCGCAAACCGGCAACCCGTGGCACGGGCCAGGGCGGCCGGCTCCATCAGCCGTGAAATCCGGAACCTGCCGTCCGAACAGTTGCTGGTCTCCGCGAAAGATTTTGATGTCGTGAGTGCAATTGCCCCTCAAATCCCCGACACTTTGCACGAAATCGGACGCCTTCGGGAAATCGCATTCCGGAAAGCGGGGGAAGGTACCGGCCGCGCCATCGATATCGACCGCTTCGATTCGTATTACCGGCATATAATCCTGTGGAACCGGGAACGCGAGGAGGTCGCGGGAGCGTACCGGCTGGGCCTTGCGCCGGAAATACTGGAGGAATCGGGACCCGCCGGCCTGTATACCAGCACGCTTTTCGAGTTCAAAAACGAACTCTTCCCCAGGATCAGCCCGGCCATCGAAGTGGGCAGGTCTTTTGTGTGTCCCGAATATCAGAAAACCTACCAGCCCCTTTTGCTTCTCTGGTCGGGGATCGGGCGTTTCGTGTCCCGGAACCCGCAATACCGCTTTCTTTTCGGAGCGGTGAGCATCAGCAACGAATATCTGGGCATCTCCCGCCGGCTGATCGTGCGGTGTCTCAAGGAAGGTTATACCTGTCCCGACCTCGCACGGTTCGTCCGCCCCAGGCACCCGGCCGCCAGGTGGCCGGCGATCAAGAAGGGACCGCCTCTGGCCCATCCCATGGTCTGCGACATCAACGAAGTCTCGGAGATCGTCTCGGACATCGAAAAGGACGCCAAGGGCATTCCCATCCTGCTCAAGCATTACATGAAACTGGGCGGGCAGTTTCTCGGGTTCGGCCAGGACCCGAAGTTCAGCAACTCCATAGACGCCCTGGTCCTGGTGGACCTGGTTCGAACCGACCCCAAGATCCTGGAACGCTACATGGGGCGGCAGGGCATGGAGGCTTTCCTCGAATTTCATTGCCCCGGCGCTGCCGAGCGAGATGACAAATGCGCCTGATACGATTGCGGGCAGCGGCCGAACGGCCCTGCGGAATAGGAAGCGGGAACTGCGTTGGATCGTGCCGAATCGAGACGTTGAAGCCGCTGGCGGTGTTGGACCGGCTTAGCATTTCTGTTTATAGGCTATCCAGTCTCCGCATGAAAACCCAAGCTGGTGTTCTCTAAACTGAGGATGTAAATCGGGATGGTCGTCAAACAACGAAAAATCGGAGTTTCCCATTTCAAACAACTCGTAAGCGGCAACCACTGCGACATCCGCGGGATAGGGGAGAACCTCCGTCCTGCTGTCCGCAAGGTTTAACACCGTGGTACTCATAAAATCCCCTCCATGCCCCTAAGATACCGAAAAATGGAGGAAAACAACCTATATTTCCCGGTTGATTTATACAGCCCTCCACCGGGAAAATACTCCATTTGACCAGGCGGAACAAGTAGCACATTAGGGGGGAAACCTCTCTACAACTTCCCGTTTCTAGCAGTTGTTTTGCAGTATTATCTGCTGCGGCCTTTCGCCGGCATAGGAAAGTAATGAAAAGATTTTTCCCGCGTTGAAGTTATGTATTACCCTCCGCGGGTCAAGATCGAAAACTCGTCCTCCCGGAAAAATTCCCGGCAATCAACTTTAATCAATCCGTAACGTTTTCGTAATAACCCTTCTTTATAGTGAGCGGCCATGGAAGAGGTGGATTTAGAGGGTTTGTCCAGGTTGAAAAGGACCCCAAGATGAAAACGGAGCCCACCGGTATGGCCTTTCCCGAACGAGGGAAACGGTGTGAAACGGAAAACGGCCGAGGCGATTGCCGAAACCCGGAGCCTGAGGTGAGGGCCATAGCCAGCCTGTTGCACGATCTGGGAGCTTCCGACGCCCTGGACCTGGGGTGCGGGAGCGGACGCCATTCGCTGATGATGGCAGCCCTGGGGTACACGGTGCTTGCCGTGGACACAGGCGGCAGCAACGCCTCCTGCCCGGCATCGGACGGGCAAACGGGTTCCCTCCGCTGCGTTTGCGGCCGGATTACGGATCTGCCCTGCGAAGACGGCAGCTTCGATTACCTGCTGGCATGGGACGCCATCCATCGCGCGGACCGGCCGACAGTGGAACGATCCCTTTTCGAAATTTGTCGCGTCCTTCGCCCCGGAGGCGTTCTGCACGGGACGATCCTTTCCAAGCGCAACGTACTGTACGGCCGGGGGCGGCAGACGCCGCTCGGCACGGTCGTCCCGGAAAACGATGCGCACGAAGAAACCCTTCCGCACTTTTTTTGCAGCCAGGCGGAACTGCCGGCCCTGCTGGCCCCTTTGGAACTGCTCCTGGTAAAGGACTGTGAAAACGGCAGCCCCGGATCGTACCGGTTGCATTTCCTGGCAAAAAAGAGCAATCCCGGGTCCCACGTTTTTATTTAGATCCGGTCCACAGGCAAGCTTGATTCATCCCCGTAACCCGCTGACCGGCGGACACGGCAAAGCTGCGTTCACGCCCCTCCGGCGAACGCCCTCCCCCAATCGATAACTCATCTTGCGGCCCTTATATTAATTGAAACCGGCGATCGATTTGCAGCCGGTGAATTTTAACTGGTTAAAGGAGTCGAGATGAATCCAAGTGATCGACCCAATATATCGGAGACGGAAACACCTGTCATCGAACCGGCTACCCGGGCGTTCCTGGACGCCCTTGCCGCCCGCGGCGGGAAGCCGATCTATCAGCTCTCCATCGAGGACGCCCGCGGAGTTCTCGATGGGCTTCAGTCCCAACCGGTGGAAAAGGCCCCGGCCCGAGAGGACGACATCCTGATCCCCGGCGGGCCGAACGGCCGGGTATCCGCGCGCATCATACGGCCGGTGAACGCAACCGGCCGGCTGCCGGTGATCCTGTATTTTCACGGCGGCGGCTGGATACTCGGCAGCAGCAACACGCATGATCGTCTCGTCCGCGAAATCGCCAACGGCGTGGATGCCGCGGTCGTGTTCGTCAACTACACGCCCTCCCCCGAAGCGAAATACCCCGTTGCGATAGAAGAGGCGTACACGGCCACCCGATACATAGCGGCAAACGGAGCCGGGCTGAACCTGGACGCTTCGCGGCTTGCGGTGGCCGGGGACAGCGTCGGCGGCAACATGGCCGCGGCCGTGACCATCCTGGCAAAGCGGCGCGGAGGGCCCCGGATCAATTTCCAGGCACTGTTCTACCCGGTAACCGATGCGAATTTCGACAACGGTTCCTACCGGCAGTTCGAAAACGGCCCCTGGCTTACCAGGAAAGCGATGGAGTGGTTCTGGAACGCATACGCTCCGGAAGCCGAAACACGAAAGGAGATAACCGCGTCCCCGCTCCTGGCTTCGCTGGAAGAACTCGCGGGACTGCCGCCCGCCCTGGTCATCACCGATGAGAACGACCCGCTTCGTGATGAAGGCGAGGCCTATGCCCGCAAGCTCTTGCAAGCCGGTGTGAAGGTGACGGTGACCCGTTACCTGGCCACCGTCCACGATTTTATGATGTTGAATGCCCTTGCCGGGACCCCGGCGACCCGTGCCGCCATTGCCCAGGCAAGCGACCTGCTCGCAAAAGCCTTCGGGACGCAGTCGAAAATGCGTCTCGCCGCATAAAGCGCCCCCGGCGCACGTACTAAAAGAGGCCGGGAAACCAGCCCGGATTCCCGGCCCCGGCCTCAAACCCGACCAGTCCCGGCGTCACATCTTCCCTTCTTTGGAAAACAGGGGCAGGTAGCGGCCGTAGCCTTCCTTTTCCAGGTCTTCCTTGGGGATGAACCGGAGAGCGGCGGAATTCATGCAGTACCGCAGCCCGGTGGGGGGCGGCCCGTCATTGAACACGTGCCCCAGGTGCGAATCGCCGTGTTTGCTCCGGACCTCGGTGCGGGTCGTGAAAAAGCTCCGGTCCTCTTTTTCCACTATGTTGCCGGGTTCGAGCGGCTTTGTGAAGCTCGGCCAGCCGGTCCCGGAATCGTACTTGTCCAGCGAGCTGAAAAGAGGCTCTCCCGATACCACGTCCACGTATATCCCTTCCCGCTTGTTGTCCCAGTACTCATTTTTGAAGGGCGGTTCCGTGCCCTCCTGCTGCGTCACCTTGTATTGCATGGGCGTGAGTTTCCGGCGCAGGGTGGTGGCGTCGGGCTTTTCGTATTCGAAGGCGGCTTTCTTTTCCATCTTGGCATCCCCCCAGATTTTTTCCAGAAATTGGTCCCGGCCCGAATGGAACCGGTAGAACTTATAGCGCCGGGGATTTTTCTCGTAATAGTCCTGGTGGTACTCCTCGGCGGGATAAAACGTCGAAGCCTTGACGATTTCCGTCACTACCGGCCTGTCGAAGCGACCGGAGCGTTCCAGCTCGCGCTTGGACTCCTCGGCCAGGCGTTTTTGTTCCTGGTCATTATAGAAGATAACGCTTTTGTACTGCGAGCCCCGGTCCACGAACTGGCCTCCCGAATCGGTGGGGTCCACGTGCCTCCAGAAAAAATCGAGCAGTTCTTTGTAAGAGACCCGTTTCGGATCGTAGAAGACCTCGACCGCTTCCACGTGGCCGGTCCGGCCGGAGGAAACCTCCTCGTAGGTGGGGTTTTCCTTCCGCCCCCCGGTATAGCCAGCGACGACTTTGACCACGCCGTCCACCTTCTCGAAATCCGCCTGCGTACACCAAAAGCAGCCCCCGGCGAACACCGCTTGGGGAAGTGCTTTATAATCTTCGCCCTTCGCGGCGCTCATCCCGTCCTGCCTGCCGTGCGTGGCGCTCAGTCCGGCGACGGCGATTCCCGCCAGGGCAATCAGAATAACCGGTATAATGGATTTCATGTTCCTATCCTCCCGCGTATGCGATCTATTCTTAAAACGGCGGACTCAAAAAGCGCCGATCCGGTTCCTGGTTTAAGTTAATCTTTGACGTTAATACCTGGTTAAAGCCCATGTAAAGATCAGGTAATGATTCACCGCCGGCCGGTAAAGCTTTCCGGCACGCGAGAGGCGGCGGCCTTGCGGAAAAGCGGCGGGATCTTTAACCTATGCTTCAAGTGTTAGCCGCCAACCGAGGCCGAAGGATTTCAGGAGATGCCCTCGAAGGATCGCGTTCTCATCGTGGAAGACGACAGCAAGACAGCGTCGCTCATAAGCCTCTATCTCCAGCGTGAAGGCTTCGAAACCTCCCTTGCCGGCGACGGCATGCAGGCCGTCATGCTGGCGCGGCGGCACAACCATGCGCTGGTCGTCCTGGACCTGATGCTTCCCCAACTCGACGGCTATGAAGTGTGCCGCAAGATCCGTGAATTTTCCGACGTCCCCATTCTCATGCTCACGGCCAGGGGCGAAGAGTTCGACCGGGTGCTGGGACTCACCATCGGGGCGGACGATTACGTGGTCAAACCCTTCAGCCCGCGCGAACTCGTGGCCCGCATCAAGGCCATCCTGCGGCGCACGGGCGCTGCGGCCGGGAAACGGCCGGACAGGCTGAGCGCGGGAGGCCTGGTGCTGGACGGGCAAAAGCACACGGTTACGGCGGACGGCCGCCCCATCGACCTCACCCCTTCCGAGTTCAAGCTGCTGCGGGTGCTCATGCAGAACCCGGGCAGGCTGTTTGCGCGGGAACAGCTCCTGGAGGCGCTGTATCCGCGGGGGGAAGAGGTCATCGACCGGGTGATCGACGTGCACATCGGCAAGCTCAGGCAAAAGATCGAAAAAGACCCCGCCGCTCCCCGCTACATCCTGACCGTGAGAGGGTTCGGATATCGATTCGCCCAGGACGAGCCGGAGGGGCCGCCCCGATGAGACAGGGTTTGCTCCTCAAGCTCCTGGCGATCAACATCCCCGTGGTGGCCATGGTAATCATCGTGCTCTGGCTGGTTCTGGACACCCTGGCCGCGAATTATTTTTCCGTCCTGATGAAAGAGTACGGCATCAACCCCACCGACGTGCACCAGATGTTCGTCCACTCCGTGCACCGCTACCTGCTGTGGACCAGCGTGTTTGCGCTGGGGCTGGGCGCCCTGCTGAGCTTCCTGCTCACCCGGATGGTCCTGCGGCCGCTCTACCAGATGATCGCCAGCACCCACCTCATCGCCGGCGGCGACTACTCGTCGCGGGTCCAGGCCGGCCCGCACGACGAAATCGGGGAACTGGCGGGCGCTTTCAACCGGATGGCCGCCGGAATCGAGCGCGTCGAACAGCTCCGAAAGGACATGGTGTCCAATGTGGCCCACGAACTGCGCACTCCGCTGACCAACATACGAGGCTACCTGGAAGCGCTCCAGGACGGCGTCGTGGCGCCGTCCCAGGAGACCTTCGAACTGCTTTCGGGTGAGACCCTGCGGCTCACCCGCCTGGTGGAAAACCTGCTGGACCTCGCGCGGGCCGACGCGGCCAAAACGACCCTCAAGCTGGAAATTGTGGATATCGCCGAACTTGCCGGCCACATTTTGAAGCGATTCAACCTGGAATTCAGGCGGAAAAGCATCCACGTGATTTCGGAACCGGCCGAATCGGCGCCGGAGATCGAAGCCGACAGGGAGAAATTAGGCCAGGTGCT
>LUZZ01000419.1 GCA_001603845.1 Syntrophobacterales bacterium Delta_01
AAAACTCCGCAGGGTGCGGGGGGCGGGATATATTACGGATTAGTAATTACGGAGTCCGAAAGCCAATGGCGCGGCCGCCGGTAATTGGAAATTTCCGGCGCTGACCCTCGCCAAAAAAGTTCTGGTTTCTTTCCTGAGCGCATGCTAATGTCGTCCAATAATACTTTTTTTAATCATGCTTAATAAGTCGATGAAGCGAGTCTTTTTCGCCTTCGGGAGAACGGCATTGGACAAGGGAATTATCGATGCTTGATATCCTGTTGTGTCCCTTAGGCCCTCATCGAAAGTCCGACAGCGGAGTTCCGGGCTTTCCGGTTCGCGAAACAGCAGCCAAACCTTCCAAGAGATCAATGCTGGTAATGGTTGACGACGATGAGGACGATTGTTTCCTGGTCCAGGCGGCCCTCAAGGAAGCCTGCATGAATTGCAGCTTCAGGTGTGTTCCGGACGGGCTGGAGATGATGGACTATCTGAACCGCAGGGGCCGGTACCGGGACAGCCGGTCGGCACCGGTTCCCGATCTCATTTTGCTGGACCTCAACTTGCCGCGCATGGACGGGCGGCAGCTTTTGGAGTATCTGAAAAAGGAGCCCCGGTTTCGAGGCATTCCCGTCATCATTTTGACAACATCGAGGGACCGGGAAGACATCAGGAACTGTTATGACCTGGGAGCTAATTCCTACATCGCCAAGCAGGCCTCGTTCGAAGAACTGGTGTCCATCATGAAGACCATTACCGAGTATTGGTTCGAGGTCGCCGCCCTTCCGCCGCCCGGAATCCCGGTGCGCTGTTCGAGCGGCGAGGGGAAGAACTGAGGCTGGGAGGCCGGTTCCAGCCCGCTCTCCGGGGGCTCCGAAATTGTGCTTGATTCCGTCCGGGTCCTGCCTTATAAAAACGACGATCCGGGAGGGATGAACGATGGAAAGAATTGACCTCAAAAGACTCCACGAGGAGATGTACGAGCAGAGCCTTTTGTTTCTCGCTCTCCGAAGCTATCCGGACAGCGGAGTGAGGCTGGCCGCGGCGCGCCAGCACATCATAGACCTGTACAGCAGGATTCAAAACCTCGCCTGACATCGCCTGGCAATTCCGCAATCGGAATTCCGGCCTTCCGCCGGTGTTTTCCGGCCGCGTGCTGCGGTTTCCGTTCCAACACCCTTGAACCAAGAGCCGATTTGGCGGAAAATGATTTTCGTTTTTCCGCGGGGTCGCATCCTGCGACGCCGGAGTCCGTTTCGCCGTGACCGGCGGGCACTTGGATGAGGATGGTTTTGATGCTCACCTGGGCGCAATATGTAAAAATCCTGATCGCCGTTCTGGTTATCGTGAATCCTTTCGGGGCCATTCCCGCCTTTGTGGGTCTGACTGGAAACCAGCCGGTCAAAGACCGGCGGCGAACGGTCCACGTCACCGCCTTTTCGGTGGGCGTGGTGCTCGCGATGGCCTGCCTGTTCGGGGAATCGCTGCTGCGGTTTTTCGGAATAAGTATGGCCTCATTCCGCGTGGGGGGAGGGATTTTGGTGATGCTCCTGGCGGTGACCATGTTCAACGCCCAGTTGAGCGGAAGCAAGCACACGCCCGAGGAGGCGAAAGAGGCGGAACACAAGTCGGATGTCGCCGTCGTTCCCCTGGCCATACCGCTTCTTTCCGGACCGGGGGCCATCAGCACGGTGATAATCTATGTATACCAGGACTCCGGCTGGGTCCACCACGGCATCATGGTCGGGATCTGCGTGCTGGTGGCGGCGGTGGTGTGGATCACACTTCGCATGGCGATCCCCATAGGCGCCGCCCTGGGCAAAACGGGGATCAACATCGTGACCCGGATCATGGGCCTCATCCTGGCGGCCATCGCCGTTGAAATAACGGCGAGCGGGCTCGGCATGCTCTTTCCCGTGCTGATGCAAAAATAGAAGAAAGGGCGGCCCCGCGCCGCTCGGCCGACGGCTTCACGGCATAAAAAAAAGAGCTTTCGCATTGCGAAAAGCTCATGCGGGGTTGCTCTCAAAGCGGTATCGAAACGAAGCCTCAAGAACGTGGGAGCGCTTCGCCCCCACTTCCCCACGCCGCTTCGCGGCTCAATCCGGCACTACTACGGCGGCGTGCGCGCCGTGGAGCATCCCTGTTCCAGCCGGGTTTGCGGGTAGGACTATTTCCGCAGCAGTTCCTCGACTTCTTCCAGGAGCTGCAAAAATTCCTTGGACTGCCGGTAGTCGTCGAGCAGTTTCTGGTGTGCGAGCCAGCTTTCCCACACCTTCATCCAGCTCGCGTTATGCCAGTAGCACGACGGGCCGCTTTTCCCGGCAACCCTTTCCCGGTATTCCCGGTACTCCTCAAGGCATGAGCTGCAAAAGGCGTAGGGGGCGGCGAACCTTGCGGCATCGTCGGACTTGCCGTCCAGTTGCGCGCCGCACTTCGAACACTTCATGACACAGCGCGTGCACTGGAAAATTTTTCTCAGGGCCTCGATCTTGCGCTGCTTGAGGGAGCTTTCGCGCTCCGATTTCAAATCTGTGGCCTTTTTGCCAAACTGGATGATGTCGGCCATGCGGACCCTCTAGCGTCTATTTTTGAGTACTTCCATAAAATCGTCTTCCTCCTCTTTAACATCGGGCGAATCGCCGGTCAAGTCCAGCCCCATGCCGTCGGAGAGGTTGAACAATTGCTGGGCAAAATCCACGAAAGCGGCCTGGGTGCCCCGCCGGGCCTTGTTCTTGAGAAATACGATCGGGTCGTGGAGAAGCTTTTTGATGATGGACGCGGTGAGGACTTCGACCGCTTCCTTTTCCCGGCCGTCCAGGCCGGGGAGCTGCGAAAAAGTCTTGCGGAGCTCGTTTCGGCGGATGGTTTCGGCTTTTTCCCGGAGGGAAACGATGGTGGGCACCGCGCTCAGGCTGTTCATCCAGGTTTTGAACTTGATGGTTTCCTCGTCCACGATATGCTGAGCAAGGCGCGCCTGGTTGCGCCGCTCCTCCCGGTTGAGTTCGATCACCCCCTGGAGGTCGTCGATGTCGTAGAGATAAATGTTGTCGATCTGGTTCACCTTCGGGTCGATGTCCCGGGGGACGGCGATGTCGATGAAAAACAGGGGCCGGTTGCGCCTCTCGCGCATCCTCGATTTGACGTCGCCGTACCGGATGATCGGCTCCGGCGCGCCCGTCGACGACAGGACGATGTCCACGTTTTTGAGGGCGTCCAGAAGGCTTTCGAATGCCACGGTTTCCGCCTTGAACCGGTCGGCGAGTTCCATGGCGCGTTCCAGCGTCCGGTTTGCCACCGTCATGTGGCGGACGCCCTGCGCCAGGAAGTGCTGCGCGGCAAGCTCGGCCATCTCTCCGGCGCCGATGAGCAGCACCCGCTTGTCTTTCAGTTCCCCGAAGATCTTCCGGGCCAGTTCCACGGCCGCGTAGCTTACCGACACGGCGCACGAGCCGATGCACGTTTCCGTGCGCACCCGTTTGGCTACCGAAAACGCCTTGTGGAGCAGACGGTTGAGGATGGTCTTTACCGTCCGGTATTCCACCGATTCACGGTAGGCGGTTTTGAGCTGGCCCAGGATCTGGGTTTCTCCGATTACCATGGAGTCCAGGCTGGAGGCCACCATGAACAGGTGCTTCACCGCCTCCATGTCCTTGTACACGTAGAGGAACGAATCGAGGGGCGCCGAGGCGTGAAGGCCCACGTGCGAGCGGAGCAGGGCCTTGATTTCACCGATCCCCGCCTCCGGGGCGTTGCAGGTAAACAGCAGTTCGACCCGGTTGCAGGTGGACAGGAACAACAGTTCGTCGACCTGCTCCAGGTGCGGGAGCATTTGAAGCGGATTGGCCTCCGCGCGGCAGGTGACCGCCAGTTGCTCCCGGACGTCCACGGGAGCCGATTTGTGATTCAGGCCCAGAAGGACTACATGAGGCATTACATCGTACCCGCTATCAAAGAATGATGCCCCTTCAGCAGGAGATTGGCTCCCAGGAACGTGATCAGGACAGCCGAAAAACCGATGATCGCAAGCCACGCCGCCCTGCGGCCGCGCCATCCCACCGTCAGCCGTTCGTGGACCAGGACTGCGTAGATGACCCACGTGACCAGCGAGAATATCTCTTTCGGGTCCCAGTTCCAGGGCGAATGCCACACGATGGCCGCGTACGCGAACCCCGTGACCAGCCCCACCGTCATGAGCGGAAACCCGGCCACCAGGCAGTAATACGAAACGGTGTCCAGGGTTTCGAGCGACGGAAGCCGCAGGTAAAGGTACCCGAAATGCTTCCGCTTGATCTGCCGTTCCTGGAGCAGGTACATGATGCCCACGCTGAACGCCAGGGCGAACAGCGCGTTGGCCAAAAACAGGCACGACACGTGGAAGACGACCCATCCGCTCTTGAACAGCTCACTCTTGGGCGCGATCTGCGCCGGCAGGAGCGACGAGGCCAGCATGAATATCACCGCCAGCGGGGACACGAACGACCCCAGTATTCGCAGCCGCAGCCGCACCTGGAGGATCAGGTAGGTGACCACGAATACCCAGGCGAAAAGCGAAAGCGTCTCCTGGCCGGTGGTGACCGCAAGCTGCCCGATCTGGACCGACCGCATCACGATGGCCGCCAGGTGAAAAACCGCCCCCACCAGCAGGACGGACCATGACACGCGGTGGACGAACTCCCGGTCCTTCACCAGGAAGACCAGGTAACCCACCGTGCCGCAAAGGTAACAAAGCGTGGCGATGATTAAAAAAAGCGCTTCCATAAATCGTCCCAGACAGGTTGCAGCTCATCTTTGCGAATCAGGGCGCCGCATGTTTCCGCCACTGCCCGAAAGGCCTCGTCCCCGCCGCCTTCCCGTAGCCAACCGGGAACCGGCAGGGCCGCCAGGGCGCTGAATACGCGCCGGGTGTCCTTTTCTTCGAGATTCGCGGCTTGGAAATGAGCGCGCAACTCTCCCAAAAGCAGGATAAAAAACTCCCACTCCGGGCCGAACTCGCTTTCCAACTGCAGCCGCAGCGCCCGCGATATCGCCGGGCTCAGGCCCGAGGTGCTGATTGCGATGCTGAGAGGCCCCCTCCGGACCACGGACGGAACGATGAACGACCCGGCCTCCGGATCGGTAGCCATGTTGCACCAGATCCCGAGCGCCCCGGCGTCTTCCGACACCCGGCGGTTGAGGGCCGCATCGTTGGTTGCCGCAAAGGCGAGGTCCGCCCCCTGCAGGTGGCTTTTATCGTAGTCGCTCGCAGCCAGGATAATTTCTTTCGCCAGACATTTCGCATCCAGCCAGGGGGTGAGTTTTCCGGCCACCAGGCGGACGACGGCCCCGTATTGCAGCAGGGACATGATCTTGCGTTCGCCCACCGCTCCCCCGCCGACCACCAGGCAGGTGCGGCCCCCGAGGTCCAAGAACAGGGGGTAATAGCGTGCCGGTTTATTTTCGGATTTTCTCATCAAGCATCATCGGGTGAAATGTTCAATGCCTCCGCAGACCCTCCGAGACCGGGAAATCCCCGGTGCCGCTCACTTTAACACCGATCCGCCGTTTGGACAAGTTAATGGAAAATCAATGACATCGGTGTGCGGGGACGCCGTGTTCCGGCATGACGGCTGCGTATCGCCCGCGCAGGCGGCGCTTCCCGGCCGGGGTCCGGTTTTTTTCCCATTTTTTGTTTTATGCGTAGTCGAACTTTTCCCTCGTGCTCCCCAAAATCTGCTGCCGGCACGCAGTATTTGAGCCGGGGTTTCCACTGCTCAGGGCGAAGAAGGTTTCACGGGGGGCGGCTTTTCGGGGAACTTCGGCGGCACCGGCCGGGGAAAGACAGGGGCGGGCGGGCATCGATGTGTGCGCCGTGGGATTCTCCGGACCGGTATCCGGTGTCCGGTGCCTTTTCGCATTAACGGCTTGTGGCGAAAGCGGACAAGGGTCTACGAC
>LUZZ01000420.1 GCA_001603845.1 Syntrophobacterales bacterium Delta_01
GTCGCATAATATGGATGAACTTACGGGATGCTACACTAGTAAAGGGCCAAAGTCCAGGGACTGGACTACGTCCAGGTCGTAAAAGGCGAGGACGTTTCGAATGACTTTCCTCGCCATGTGCACAGCACGCTTTCCATCGGCATGGTAGACCGCGGGGCGCGGGTCATCATGCAACGTGGAGAATCGGCGCTCATTCCGGCCCATAGCCTTTTTGTGATCAATCCGGGGGCATCCCACAGTTGCAAATCGGGCGACGGGCGAGGCCACAGCTACCGGATTGCCTGCGTGGACGTTGAAGCGGCGGCGGCCGCTGCCTCGCAGATTTCGGAAAAAGACCGGCCGATCCTACGATTTAAGAAAGTCCTGCTTGACGATTCAGACCTCCGGGCGAGGCTGCGCCGGTTTTTCTCACTCATCGAAACCGCCGACCCCGGCCGGGAGTCCTTCTTTTTTTCTTTCCTGTGCGATCTCGTCATTCGACATGGTGATTTTCAACCCGCCTCGTCCGATGCCGCTCCACGAAAAAATGCCGTCGCAAGGGCCTGTGAATTTATCAGGGCGAACCACGCCGGAAACATCCCCCTGGATCAGCTCGCGCAGGTCGCCTGTCTCAGTCCGTTCCATTTTCAGCGCGCTTTTGTCACGGCAATGGGCATCTCTCCGCACGATTACCAAGTGCAGTGCAGGATACGCAAGGCTCGGGAGCTTCTTCATGAAGGACACGGCATAACGGATGCCGCTCTTGAGACTGGGTTCGCCGACCAGAGCCACTTCACCCGCTGCTTCAAGCGCCTGATGGGAACTTCGCCCGGCAGATATGTTCGGGAGATGCGGGGGGGAGGCCTTTCCTCGCGCTTTTAAAAGTGCCGGCTTGAGCGCAGAGAGGTGCAGTAAGGCATGACCGGTCCAGGGGATCGGCCGGTCCATATACTTTGGCCTTGACAGGCAATGGAAATCATGCTAGCCGTACCGCACAATCTGGCAATGTCGTCAGGTACCGCAGGGTTTAAAAGGGAATCCCGTTAGATTCGGGAACGGTCCCGCCGCTGTAAACGGGGACGAAATCCGGGAAAAACCACTGTTTCGATAGAAACGGGAAGGGCCGGAAAGTAGGTTGATCCGTGAGTCAGAAGACCTGCCTAACGACGCGAGATCTATCGGTACGTGGAAATACCGTGGGTCGATAAGGACCAAGTAAGCAGGGTGCAATCCTTAGGGCGTAGAGCTCTAAGGATTTTTTTTTGCTCTCGGCAAGCGGCGCTTCAAGAAGGTGCGGCCATGATCCTGCCTGTAAAGACGACAAGAAGGAAGTCTCATTTTCACGGTAAGCTACCTCGATAATAGAATTTTTATGCTTCGACACGGGGCACCATGACCAATTGCGTTCAAAACGGTATCGAAACGAGGCTTCAAAAGAACGGGAGCGCTTCGCCCCCGCCCTCGTCCCCCACGCCGCTTCGCAGTTTTATCGGGGGGTCTGCCGAGCCTTGGAACGCTCCGGAAACCGTTTGACATTCTTGAAGGGCATTTCACCTCAAAGCCGGAAGGAGCAGTCATGCAACATGCTGGAATATCCACACAACTCATCACGTACCTTTCCTTTTATGACCTGAGCCTCTCTATCGGGTCGTTTGAGCGCCGGATGGGCAGGGTGACTCATTTCCAGGTGTTCCATCTCGGTGACGGAACTTGCCCGGAAGGCGTTTCGCACGCGGTCCGGTTTTGCAGCGGAGGGGTTCACTGTGACCTGACGGGAAGCGTTCGAAGCGACGAAGGCGGCGAATGCCTCACGCTGGACATGGGGCATGGGAAGGTCTATCGCTTCGCGAAACTGAACCCGGGCCAACAAAACGAGACTTCCAAACAAGGATGATTTCAATCATGAAGGACAAAAACTGCGCGGGCACCACCGAACAAACCTGTTGCGACGATGAACGCCTCTTTCCCGAGTTCTCCCCCGCGTCATTCGATGACTGGTACAAGGAAGCGGTTGCCAGCCTCAAGGGCGCCCCGTACGAAAAGAAAGTCATCACGAAGACATATGAGGGAATCGACCTGCAGCCCATGTACTGGGCGCAGGCTCTTGAGGGCGTGCCCCATATCGGTTCGCTGCCGGGGTTTCCGTCTTACGTGCGCGGGACCGAACCCAGCGGATACGTGCTCAAGCCCTGGGACATCTGCCAGGAAATCGCCAACCCCACCCCCGAAGAATTTAACGAGGCTGCCCGGTATGCTTTGGCGAGGGGGCAAAATGCCGTAAAGCTCGTTCTGGCTTCCCACAGCCGCCTGGGGAAGGACCCGGACGAAGATGCGTTGAGCGAGATCCGGGAAGACGGGTTTTCTCTTTCCATGGTCGAAGACCTGCTGAAGGCTTTCCGCGGAATCGATCTCACAACCGTTCCACTGACAGTCTATGCCGGTGCATCCGCTTTTCCGTTCATGGCGTTGTTCGCGGCATTTCTGGAGCAGCAAAAAGCAAAGGCGTCGGACCTGCGCGGATGCATCGGAGCGGATCCTCTGGCGGAGCTGGCCCTGAACGGTTCGCTGCCGCTGCCGCTCTCCGCCGCTTACGATATGATGGCCTGTCTCGGGAAGTGGACGGCGGAAAACGCGCCTCACATCCAGACGATTCTCGTTCACGGCTGTCCGTACCATGACGCGGGGGCCAACGCCGTGCAGGAACTGGCGTTCGCCATAGCCACGGGTGCGGAATATATCAGGGAGATGATCCTTAGGGACGTTTCCGCGGATAGCATCGCGCGGCAGGTTCGGTTTGTCTTTTCGCTCGGGCCGAACTTCTTTATGGAAATTGCCAAGCTGCGCGCCGCGCGCCTCATCTGGGGCCAAGTCGTCCAGGCCTTCGGCGGAAGCGGGGACGCCTGCAAGATGACGATTCACGGCAGGACTTCCTCCCGGACCAAGACCGCCATCGATCCCTATGTGAACATGCTCCGGAACACGACGGAAGCTTTTTCGGGCGCCATGGGCGGGGTTGACAGCATGCACGTGTGCCCCTTCGACGAACCGGTTCGTCCTGCCGGTGAATTTTCTCAGCGTGTGTCCCGCAATCTCCAGATCATACTCCGGGAGGAGGCGCATTTTACCCACCCGATCGATGCCTGCGGGGGTTCCTGGTACGTCGAGAAACTGACGGACACCGTGGCCCGTGCAGCCTGGAAGCTTTTCCAGGAAGTGGAAAAACTGGGAGGAATGCACCGCGCACTGGCTGCCGGCATGCCCCAGGCGGCGGTGGCCGAAATTGCGGCGCAAAGAACCAAAAATATCGACTCCCGCAGGGACGTTCTCGTGGGCATCAACATGTATCCCAACCTCCGCGAGATGCCGCTCGCGCCCTCGACAACGGACCTCAAGGCGCTTCGCACAAAACTTGCCGCCCGCGTCCAGGCGCTCAGGCTGCAAACCGACATGTTCCGGCTTTATGACCACCTCGGCACCCTGGCCATCGCCCTGAACAGAGGGGAGGACAACGTCATGGAGCATGCGATCAAGGCGGCTGCGGGCGGGGCCACCCTGGGGGATATATGGTCGGTGCTGGCAAATGGAAACGAAGCGGGCCCCCCCGTCCGGCCGCTCGAGATCCACCGGGTGTCGGAACGGTTCGAAGGGCTGCGTAAAAGCGCCGCCGAAATACTTGAAGAGACCGGCAACCGGCCGAGGGTGTTCCTGGCCGGCGTGGGAGCTCTGGCCTCCTTCAAGCCCAGGGCGGACTTCTCGTCGGCGCTTTTCGAAGTGGGAGGCTTCGAGGTCCTGACGGAACCGGACCTTTCCGGCGTTGAGGAAGCCGTGCGCGCCGCCGTCGCATCCCCCGCCCGGATCATCGCCGTATGTTCGACCGATCAGGCCTATCCGGAACTCATTCCGCCGCTCGCCCGAGCCATCAAAGAAGCCCGTCCGGACGTCACCCTGCTTGTCGCCGGCCGGCCGCCGGCCGAGCAGGAATCTTCCTACCGGGAAGCGGGCGTCGATGATTTCTTCTACATGGGCATGAACGTTTTCAAAATGCTCTCAGCCCTTCAGCAAAGGAGTTGAGCCGTGAAAATGAATCAAATCCCCGATTTTACAAATATTTCGTTTAATCCTGTCCAATCGGAAGCCGGTCTTGATGAATGGCGGAAGCGTTTTCGGGAAGAGGCCGGGGAGCATGCGCAAACCGAATGGATGACCAACGAGCAGATCCCGGTCAAACCGCTCTATACCGGCGAAGATACGCTCGGCCTCGAACACCTTCGATTCACGGCCGGGATTCCTCCTTACCTTCGGGGCCCCTATCCGACGATGTTCGTGGTGCGCCCCTGGACGGTGCGGCAGTACGCCGGTTTCTCGACGGCGGAGGAAAGCAATGCATTCTATCGGCGCAACCTTGCGGCGGGCCAGAAAGGGCTCTCGATCGCCTTCGACCTGGCAACCCACCGCGGGTACGACTCCGACCATGAACGGGTCAAGGGCGACGTCGGGAAAGCGGGCGTGGCCGTCGATTCGATCCTGGATATGAAAATCCTCTTCGACGGCATTCCCCTTGATCAGATGTCGGTCTCCATGACGATGAACGGAGCCGTCCTGCCCGTCATGGCCTTCTATATCGTTGCGGCCGAGGAACAGGGGGTAAAGCAGCCCCAACTGAACGGTACGATTCAAAATGATATTCTCAAGGAATACATGGTCCGGAACACCTACATCTATCCTCCCGAACCTTCGATGCGGATCATCGCGGACATCTTCAAGTTTACCAGTCAAAATATGCCGAAATTCAACAGCATAAGTATCTCCGGGTACCACATGGAGGAAGCCGGGGCCACCTCGGATATCGAACTGGCGTATACGCTTGCCGACGGGCTCGAATACGTGCGCACCGGGGTCAACGCCGGCATGAGCGTCGATACCTTCGCGCCCCGCCTCTCATTCTTCTGGGCCCAGGGGATGAACTACTTCATGGAAGTAGCCAAGATGCGCGCCGGAAGGCTTTTGTGGGCGAAAATCATCCGCGGCTTCAACCCGAAAAGCGCCAAGTCGATGGCCCTGCGCACCCATTCCCAGACTTCCGGGTGGAGCCTCACCGAGCAGGACCCGTACAACAATGTGGCCAGGACCTGCATCGAGGCGCTCGCCGCTGCACTCGGCCACACCCAGTCCCTGCACACCAATTCGCTTGACGAGGCCATTGCGCTTCCCACCGACTTTTCCGCCCGGATCGCGCGCAACACGCAGCTTTATTTGCAGGATGAAACAGCTATTTGCAAGGTGGTGGACCCGTGGGCCGGGTCCTACTACGTCGAGTCGCTGACCGCCGCGATTGCGCGCCGGGCCTGGGCGCATATCCAGGAAGTGGAGTCTCTCGGCGGAATGGCGAGAGCGATCGAGACCGGCCTTCCCAAGATGCGCATCGAGGAGGCTGCGGCGAGAAGGCAGGCGCGCATCGACGCCCGGAAGGAGACCATTGTCGGCGTCAACAAGTACCTGCCGGACAGAGAAGACCCCATCGACATCCTCGAAGTTGACAACTCGGCCGTGCGGGAATCCCAGATCAGGCGCCTGGAAAAGCTGCGCAGCGAACGGGACGGCGCCAAGGCGCGGGTGTGCCTCAACGCCATCACGCAGGCCGCGGAAACGGGTGAGGGGAACCTTCTCGGGCTTGCCGTGGAGGCCGCCCGTGCCCGGTGCAGCCTGGGCGAGATATCGAGCGCGATGGAGAAGGTCTACGGCCGCCACAAGGCCATCATCCGTTCCATATCGGGCGTCTACAGCACGGAATTCGGCGAGGAGCAGGAGGTGGGCACTGTCCGGAAGATGGCGGACGAATTCGAGGAGCGCGAGGGGCGCCGTCCCCGGATCATGATCGCCAAAATGGGCCAGGACGGCCACGACCGAGGGGCCAAAGTGGTGGCGACGGCTTTTGCGGACCTGGGATTTGACGTCGATGTCGGCCAACTGTTTCAGACTCCCGAGGAGGCGGCCGCCCAGGCGGTGGAAAACGACGTCCACGCCATCGGCATGAGTTCGCTCGCGGCCGGCCACAAAACGCTGCTTCCCGCGCTGGTCCGGGAACTCGAGCGTCTTGAACGCGAGGACATCGTAGTGATCGTCGGCGGGGTCATTCCCGCCCAGGACTATGAGTTCCTGAGACAAAACGGAGCGTCGCTCATCTTCGGCCCCGGCACCGTCATCCCGGTCGCGGCTCAGAAGGTTTTGGAAGAGATCAATCGCAGGGTCGTTGAAGGGGAGTAGCTTTGAGAACCGACAAGCAAAAGCCCGAATGGGTTCCCGAAGGCGCCGCGGAAGGGTTCGCAACGCACGTCATGGACGGGGTCGAAGGGGGACACGACGGGATGCCCCGGCCGGCCCCCGGCTCGGCGCGCGAGCCGAAGCGCGTCGGGCGCCGCAGCCTTTCGTTGGATGAATACGTGGAGGGGGTCCTGGCGGGAGACCGCACGGTCCTCAGCCGCGCGATCACTCTCGTGGAAAGCAACGCCGCCGCGCACAGGAAGACCGCCCGGGAGATGCTCCAGCGCCTTTTGCCTCACGCCGGCCGTTCCATCCGCGTGGGGGTCACCGGGGTGCCCGGAGCGGGCAAAAGCACCTTCATCGAGGCGCTGGGCACTCTTTTATGCGACCACGATCAAAAAGTTGCGGTGCTTGCGGTCGATCCCAGCAGCACCGTGACGCGGGGAAGCATCCTCGGGGACAAGACCCGCATGGAAAACCTCACGCGCCGTCCGAACGCGTTTGTCCGCCCCTCGCCTTCGGGCGGGGTGCTGGGAGGCGTTGCCCGCAAGAGCCGCGAGACGATGCTCGTGTGCGAGGCGGCCGGGTACAACGTTTTGCTGGTAGAAACGGTGGGGGTCGGTCAAAGCGAGGTCACCGTGCGCTCCATGGTCGATTTCTTCCTCCTGGTGCTCATCGCCGGCGCGGGCGATGAACTCCAGGGAATCAAGAAAGGAATCATGGAGCTTTGCGATGCCATCCTCGTCAACAAGGCGGACGGGGACAACAAGCTGCGTGCCGAATCCGCCAGGGCGGAGTATGCCAGGATCCTGCATTACCTCCAGCCCGCTACCGAGGGGTGGGCGACGCAGGCTCTCGCCTGCTCCTCGGTGACCGGGTCGGGCATCCCCAAGGTCTGGGAGGTGATTGAAAATTTTGTAGTCACCACCCAGGCTTCCGGTGTATTTCAGCGCCGAAGGAATTCCCAGGCCATGGACTGGGTATACGGCATGGTGCAGGAATACCTTCGCACCAGCTTCTTTAGCGACCCGGCGATCAAAAGGGCGCTTCCCGAAATCGAGCGGGGCGTCATGAACGGGCGGTATTCTCCAACGGTTGCGGCGGACATTCTCATACAGAAACTGCATAAAGACGGGCGTTCATAGCGGGAGATTCAACGTGAAGATTTATACCGGAACAGGCGACACGGGCATGACCAGTTTATTCAGCGGTGAACGGGTTCTGAAGAGCCACGAGCGGCTAAACGCTTACGGCGACTTGGACGAATTGAGTTCGACCCTGGGGCTTCTTGCCGCGCAGCTTCCTCCCGGGGAGGAGGAGACGGTTTCTCAAATTTATGCGATCCAGTCGGAACTTCTGAGCATGGGCGCGTGGCTGGCGACAACGCCCGATTCCGGGTCGGCCTGCGTCCTCCATGAAATCACGGACGCCCCGCGCCTGCAGCTCGAAAACCAAATCGACGCGATGCAGGAAAAACTGTCGCCCCTTTCCCAATTTATCCTGCCGGGGGGACACAAAACGGCCGGGCTGGCCCACGTGGCGCGAACGATGTGCCGGAGGGCCGAGCGGGACGCCGTGGCGATGTACGCCTCCATGAGCGAGGCGGAAAGGACCCGCGAGATCCAAACGCTCATGGTTTACCTCAACCGCCTCTCGGACTATCTCTTCGTGCTGGCCCGCTACTGCAATGCGCTGCACGAAACGGCCGACATTACATGGCCGCGGCCGTGACGGTGCGAACTCTTTCCCGCTGATCTGCGACGGGCGTAAGGTGGGGAATCAAGAGGACACTGGGGTGATAGTCGGGTAGACGACGGCGGGCAACTACCGTCGTCCACTCGACTATTATACGTCGATGGGACCGGTTTTTGCGTTATTATACACAACGCCAAAATTATTTGTGAAGTGAGCGATGTAGCGATGTAGATATAGATGTAGGATGGGTGGAGCGAAGCGGAACCCATCAAATTGGATGTATACACACTGATGGGTTGCGCTTCGCTCCATCCATCCTACATGAAATTACATTGCGCAATTATTTATGTCGTCGCGTATAAGACATACTTCAGTTATAAAGCCGGCTCAGGCTTTCTTTTTTCCTGTCAAAATAATGGATGGATAGTCGAAATACACCTCGTCTCCGTCCAAGCGAACTTCGACGCCTAGATTGTTCTTACCAACATCTGCCTCGTATGCGCTCCGAATCTTTTCGACCTGGCTGACTTTTAACGAAGGTTTGAGCTGAGCGCTCAACTTCATGGGCAGGGCAAAAGACCTGGTTTTGATCTGCCTCAGCTCGGCTTTCTCGGCCATCTCCAGAAACTCTTCCGGAGTCATGGCGCTGACATGGGAACTATCCTTCATACGTTCCACATCGTTGTATGCATTTCGTTTTCCCATCGGGACTGCAATATCAACCAACATAACAGAGCCGCCATTGCAGCAAACACGAACCATCTCTTCAAGCACAGCGAGTGGTTGTGTGAAATGATGAAAAGCATACCGGCAAATCACCAAGGAAAAGGATTGGTCCGGAAAGGGTAAAGGCATGACGCTGCCAATGCACCAGGAGACATTGCTAATTCCGAGATCGCGCTGGAGTTTTTTGGCCTTTTCTATCATTGGCGGAGTGATGTCGATGCCCGTTGCCTTCTTCAGTCGTGTCGCGAGTGCGCAGGTAACGCCCCCGCCACCACAGGCGACGTCGAGAAGGGTGTCGTTCGGCGAAATGCTGACCATCTCAAGCATCATCGAAAGTACTTCTTCATGGCCCGGCATCTTTGCGAATGCCTCGGCCTTTTGCGTGAACTCATCCACCACTGCCTGTTGTTGCTCGTTCTGCGATTTCATTTTCCTTGCTCGATACACGGTTCAGAGGTACCTGAAAGCCCTTCACCGGATTAAGGTCCGACGCTATAGGAAATCATTGGGCCGCCGCAACACTGACTGCGCGCATGCGGCTTGCCCTCCCTTTGACAAATTTACGTCATAATATCATCCGGTTGGGATGAGCGCAGCATAATTTTGGGGCATATTCACGCGTAATCCAGGTTAAGAGCGGTTAAGTGTTCTTGGTGGAAAGCCCTAAGTATCCGCATTTGTGAACTCTGATATTCATGCGCAAGATCATTTCTCGTTTTGATATCCGTAGCTGCAAACTCACCGCAGATAAAAGTTGGACCATATTGGCAAAGTCCGTTGTAATCGTGTTCAAACTATATGAATGTCACGGAATCATCGTTTGGTTGCGTCAGGTCCAATCATGGCCGGAAAAAGAGGATGAATCGGGGATTCGAGCGGGGAAGAAGCAACGGCGACCGCCGCGTGCGGCCGAATCCCGGGGGGCAATGTTGTTGACTTTAGGCTCCTCCCCCTTTGAGGGGGGAGGTAAGGTTGGGGTGAAAAACTGAGCGATATCAAATTCTTGCCCCTCACGCCCGTGGGGGGCATGGAGCGTTGCCCCTAAAGTCAACAGCATCGATCCCGGGGAGACGGTGGGGAACATTTCCCCCGCTCTTTTTGGTCAATAGGTGACGGCATGGACGGTGCCGTGCAATGCCCGGCCCCGCTGCCCGGCAGCCTGACGGCAGTCGGTCGTTGATTTTTTTCACTTGCGTTAAAGTCTTTTCAAGTTCTTCCGCTTGTTATCCGATAACGATAGCAGGCTAAGGAGCCTTCGCAGGCAATAGAGCCTCTGATTCTTCCGGCGCGCGGAGTTCCGGTGCGGGGCGCACTCCGGCCGACCGTGCTGCCATTTCTCATGGCTTGCCCAAGCCATTTCGTATCTTCGTAAATAGAGAGAATTCGAGAGGAGTACCAGATGCCGGTTTTCAAGGGTATTTCGACGAGAACTGTTTTCTTCTGCGCCATTGCCGTGGCGCTTTGCCTGCCTTTTACACCCGTATCGGCCCAGGAAGCGATCACGACCCCCTTCCTGCCAACAGCCCCGAATTTCCGGGATCTTGCCGGTATATCGGCCATTTACGGAGGGACCGGATTTGCCGATATCACCAGCAACAACGGGTTCATGCGAACCGGGGTTTTCTATCGCACCAACGCCCTGAATGATCTCAACAGCGCCGATTCGGCCACCATTTCATCGCTCCACGTCGGCCGGGATATCGACTTGCGGACCCCCGATGAAATAATCTCGTCACCCGATATCGTGCCGCGTGGAGCGGTGCATACCATCATCAATATCTACGGCACTCAGTCCCCGATACCCAGCCCGTTTTCCTCCACCCCTTCGGATGCGGTCAACTTCATGCAGGCAGGATACCGGGCCTTTGTTACCGATCAGGTCCAGCAGGATGGGTTCCGCACGGTCTTGCTTACCCTGGCAAACGATTCCGGGCCCGATTTATGGCACTGTTCGGGCGGCAAGGACCGCACCGGGTGGACGTCCGCCATCCTGCAAAGCATCGCCGGCGTGCCGCAGGCGACCATCATGAAAGACTATCTTGCCACCAACAGTTATACGGCCGCGTTGGTGGCGGCGACGAAGGCGCAATTCCTGCTGGTGCACCCGACGTGGGACCCGGCGACCATCGATGCGCTATTGGGGGTCCAGGCCAGCTATCTCCAGGCCGGGTTCGACCAGGTGGCCGCTACTTACGGGTCGATGTACGCCTATCTGACCGAGGGGTTGGGGCTCACCCAGGCAGACCTCTACGTGCTGCGCGCCAAGATGGTCTACTATCCGGTGTTGCCGGGGCAGAGCGGGCTGGCCGGCAATGCCGCCACCGGCGCCGCGTTTCTGAACGCATTGCAGGACTCGCCGCTCTCAGGCCGCTACACCGCCTACAACTACTATCTGCAGTCGGCCGTGGACTCGGGCACGCTGGGGGGCGTCGAGGCGCAGGTCGGAGGCCAGGTTCATGCCGATGCCGCCGCGTAC
>LUZZ01000050.1 GCA_001603845.1 Syntrophobacterales bacterium Delta_01
GAGACCGAATACGGCTGGGACATCAAGGTCAAGATGCGCGCGCCCGTCTTCACCGGCGCCCTGGGGTCCACGGAAATCGCCCGCAAGAACTGGGAACACTTCGCGGTCGGCGCGGCCATCAGCGGCATCACGCTGGTGTGCGGCGAAAACGTGTGCGGCATCGACCCGGGCCTGGTGCTGGACCGGAAGAACAAGATCATGAAGTCGCCCGAAATGGACCGCAGGGTCGAGATCTACCGGCGCTACCACAACGGGTACGGGGAACTGCTGGTGCAGATGAACGTCGAGGACACGCGGCTCGGCGTCGCCGAGTACGTGCTTTCCAAGCACGGCCTGGAGACCATCGAACTGAAATGGGGGCAGGGGGCGAAGTGCATCGGTGGTGAAATCAAGGTGGACAGTATCGAACGCGCCGCCGAGCTCCAGAAGCGGGGCTACATCGTGACGCCCGACCCGTCGAGCCCGGTGGTCCAGGCGGCGTACCGGAGCGGGGCCATCAGGGAGTTCGAACGCCACAGCCGGCTGGGGTTCATCAGCGAAGAAGCGTTCATGGCCGAAATCGAGAGGCTGAGAAAGCTCGGCTTCAAGCGCATCACCCTCAAAACCGGCGCATACAGCCTGCGGGAACTGGCGATGGCCATCAAGTGGGGTTCCATGGCCAAGATCGACCTGCTGACCATAGACGGCGCACCCGGCGGCACCGGCATGAGCCCCTGGCGGATGATGGAGGAATGGGGCATTCCCAGCATCTACCTGCACTCCGCGGCGCATGAGTTCTGTACGAAGCTGGCCGCGTGGGGGGAAAGGCCGCCCGACATCGCGTTTGCCGGCGGATTTTCGAGCGAGGACGGGGTGTTCAAGGCCCTGGCCCTGGGCGCTCCCTTCGTCAAGGCGGTCTGCATGGGCAGGGCGTTGATGATTCCGGGCATGGTGGGAAAAAACATCGGGGAATGGCTGGCCAAAAACGACCTGCCCAAAACCGTCAGCCAGTACGGGGCGAGCGTCGAGGAGATATTCGTAAACTACGAAAACGTCAAGTCGATGCTGGGCAACGGCAGTGCGGGAGAAATCCCGCTGGGCGCCATCGGCATCTACAGCTACGCCGACAAGATCAAGATAGGCCTGCAGCAGATCATGGCCGGGGCGCGCCGGTTCAAAATCGGGGCCATTTCCCGTAAAGACCTCATGTCCCTGACCGACGAATGCACCAGGGTGACCAAGATCCCCTACATCATGGAAGCCTACCGGGCCGAAGCGGAAGCGATCCTGGACGGCTACCTGGTCAACGGGAGCTACGGGCCTCCCCAGAAACTGGTCGTCGCCAAGGGGGGCCGGTAATCACCGGCAATCGACAGCGGGCACGATATAAAAACACGGCGGAACGGGGCGGCGGTTCGCCGCCCCGTTTTCACGGCGGTGTGCCCGGCTCCTGGAAGCGCGGCAACGGAAAAAGCGCACAGCCCGGAGCGCGCGAGGAGCGCGCCGCCGGGCTGTTTTTGTATTAATGTTGTTGTTAGTTTCCTCAAAAGTGTGGGCGCTTCGCCCCCACCGGCCCGAACGCAGATCGGTATTACCTGCCCGCGCCGTAGTCGTGCCTGGCGAAGTCCGGATAGGCGGTCACCGCCACCTCCGACTGGTCGAGGCCTTCCACTTCGAGATCTTCCGGGACTCTCATGGGGATGATCTTGTTCAGGATCGTGAAGAACACGTACATGAATACGAACACGAAGACGAAGTTCACGATCACCCCGGATACCTGGGCCAGGAACTGGGAACCGTCGCCGTAAAACAGGCCCTTGACCGTGCCCGTCACCGCGTTGAGGCCGTCCCCGTAGGTGCCGTCCGCGAAAAGCCCCAGCGACAGCAGCCCCCAGGCCCCGTTCACCCCGTGGACCGAAATGGCGCCCACCGGGTCGTCGATCTTGAGGGTCCGTTCGATGAAGAACACGCTGATGCACAGCAAAACGCCCGCAACGATCCCGATGATGACCGCCGAGACCGAGTTGACGAAGGCGCAGGGGGCGGTGATGGCCACCAGGCCGGCCAGAAGTCCGTTGGCGGCCATGGAAATGTCGGGCTTGCCGTACCGCAGCCACATGTAGAGCATCGACGAAAACGCACCGGCGGCGGAAGCCAGCATGGTATTGGTGGCGATGACGCCGATCCTCAGGTCGGAACCCGCCATGGTGGAGCCGGCGTTGAACCCGAACCAGCCGAAAGCCAGAATGAAGCAGCCCACGATCGCCATCGGGATATGATGCCCGGGGATGGCGTTGGGGGTGCCGTCGGAGCGAAATTTTCCAAGACGCGGGCCGAGGATGATGGCGCCCGCCAGGGCGGCGACGCCGCCGGTCATGTGCACCACCGAGGAGCCGGCGAAATCGAGGGTGCCGTGTCCGAGCCCGAAGCTCTTGCCCAGGGTGGAAAGAAATCCGCCGCCCCACACCCAGTTGGCATAAAGGGGATAGACGATCATGGAAATGAAGAAGCCGTATACCACGAATGATTTAAAGGTCCAGCGTTCCGCCATGGCCCCCGTGGGGATGGTTGCGGTGGTGTCCATGAACACCATCTGGAACAGGAATAGAGCGAAAATGCTGGCGTCGTAGCTGACGCCCGAAAGAAAGAAGCCCTTGGTGCCGAACAGGCCGAATTCTTTTCCGAAAAGTTTGATGGAGACCTCTGCGTCGAGCAGGCCGGTGCCGCCGGCAAGGGAGGCTACGCCTCCCACGCCGCCCATCTGGATGGCGTAGCCGCACACCCAGTAGCCCAGCATGCCGATGGCGTAGATCATCATGTTCATCGCCATCGTGTGGCCGGCGTTCTTGGCCCGTGTGAAACCGGTCTCCGCCATGGCGAACCCCGCCTGCATGAACATGACCAAAAAGCCGCATACCAGCGTCCAGACCATGTTGATGGCGATACGGTTATGCCCGATGACGTCCGCCAGCTTGGCTGCCAGCGGTTCGTTGGTGGCAAGGCTTGCCAGTTCCTCTTTGGTGGGAGCGGCGGATGTGGCGCCGATCACGTCGGCCGCCCCTCCGATGGACGCCCCCGAGGGGTCGGGTTCGACGGCATGGCACGCAAGAGGCAAAATTGTGCCGAGTAGTAAAAAAAACAGTAAGACTAGCGATATTTTTTTCATGATTGGATTCTCCCGATCCTTCCTTAATGTGAACTGGTCCGTCCTTACAGAGCCTCGGGGCCCGTTTCACCCGTTCTGATGCGCACGCACTCGCTGATGGGGCTGACAAAGATTTTTCCGTCGCCTATCTTCCCCGTCGACGCGGTTTTCCGGATGACGGCCATGGCGGTGGAGACCTGGGCCTCCGGAAGCACCAGGGCGATCATCACCTTGGGGATGAATTTCACGCTGTATTCCGCTCCCCGGTACATCTCCTGGTGCCCCTTCTGGCGGCCGAACCCCTGGACCTCGAACACGGTCATCCCGGTGATCCCGGCGTCCACCAGCGCCTCCTGCACCTCACCCAGCTTGGATGGTTTGATGATTGCTTCGATTTTCATCATCATTTTTCCGCTCTCCTCTGAATGGATTTCACAAAAAACAGCCTTGAGCGCAGGAGCAAAGCAAAGAGTTTGCCAACAGTGCCCACATGGCTTCCAGTAAGGATTTGCTAGTAAATGAGGCCAAAAATAGCCAAAATTATGAAACAGAATTGTAGTAATTTTTAGGACTATCACCCCTGAAAACCGGCTATCGAACCGGTCCCGACCCGCCTCCACGGCCTGTAATCCGGCCTCCGGCGTAAGCGGCCGCC
>LUZZ01000421.1 GCA_001603845.1 Syntrophobacterales bacterium Delta_01
TCCCTGGTCCCCGCCAGCGCCGGGGGCCAGTGGATGTACCGGTACTGCGTATCTTTAATCCCCAGCATTTCGTAGCAGCCGTCCAGCCTGTTCCCGACCTCTTTCATGACCGCGTCGTAGAGCGTGGCGCCGGTCGAATCGATGGTCACTATCAGCGCCCCCAAGTTGTGCACCTCCAGTTCCCACACCGCTTCCGGCAGGCCCAACTGCGGCCAGTGAACGGCCTTGACGGCCTTGACACTTTGAGCGTAAACGCTGCCGCACCCTCCCGTGGCCGACAGGAAAACCGCCCCGTACTGCTTCATTGCGTGCACCGCTTCGCGCCCCATGCCCCCTTTGCCGATAAGGAGCCTGACGCCGAACTCCCCCAGAAGGCGCGGCGTCTCCAGCGTCAGCCGGTAGCTGGTGGTGGGGCCGATGGAAGTGATCTCCCAGCCTCCGTCGGCCGACCGGCGCGAAACGGGCCCGCAATGCCATACCGCCGAACCCTCCAGCTTCATTGGTATGGGCTCCCCAGCGTCGGCGCTGGCGAACAACTGTTCGTGCGCCCTGTCGCGCATGGTGTGCACGGTCCCGTCCAGGTACACCACGTCTCCGGTTCGCAAAGAGGCGACTTGTTCTCCGGTTACCGGTACGGTCAACCGGTAAACGCCGTTACTCATTTGCATCTCCTCCATGTCGCGTGATCCACCGGACGTTTCCACCGCCGTCGATGCGCGCGGTCGCAAAACGGTTCGGCCAGCAACTGAAAGCAATCGCCACCGGATGGGTCGCAATGTGGCTGCCGCAATACTCGATGTGCACGCCCAGAGCGGTCGTGGCGCCGCCCAGTCCCATGGTCCCGATTCCGGTTGCGTTTACCGCCTGCAAAATTTCCCGCTCTATTTCGGCCATGTCCGGCTCCTGGTGCGGTGCGCCGACGGGAAGCCGCCGCAGCGCCTTGAACGCCAGGTCCATGGCGATGTCCGGAGTCCCCCCCAGGCCCACACCGACGATCGTGGGCGGGCAGGGGATGCCTCCGGCCATAGTCACGTGGTCGAAAACCAGTTTCTTGATGCCGTCGATACGGGGCGCGGTGGGGGCCAGGGAGTACACCCCCGACCGGAAGGCGGAGCCTCCTCCCCGGAGCATCGCGCAGATTTCGAGATAATCGGCCCCGTACAGGTAGTGGTAGAAAACGTAGGGAAGGCCGTAGCCGGTATTCGTGCAGGTGTTCTTCTTGCTCAGAGGGTGGACGATATTTTGCCGAAGTGGAACGGACTGCGTCGCATCGGCGGTAACGGTATTGAAGACCTCCGCCAGGTCAAAATCCAGGGAGAATTTCGAACCGACGGTGACGTCGAAAACGACGATGCCCGGGTCCTGGCAGATGCTGGTTCGCGTGAGCCGCGACACTTCGATGTTTTTCAAAATGGTTTCGAGCTGCGCTTTGCCGCCGGGGGTCGGTTCCCGTTCGAAGGCATTCCTGATGGCGTCGGTAACTTCCAGGGGCAAATCCGTGGCGGCCTTCACCAGCAGTTGCCCGGCAAGTTCGCTCACTCTGGCTTTGATCGTTTCCCGCTGCAGGGCCAATTGCAACCTCCTGTGCGCCAACTTTCCGTAATGCGGAATAATAAGTTCGTAATACGGTACACTACGCCGCCCGTTTTACGTTGTCAACAGATTTGCAACCTGAAATTCAAAAATTCCGTAACTTTTTTGCCGGACGGTCCGGGAGGAGGCAACGGGGCCGGCGGGAAATTGGAAAGACCGTCCCACACGCGTTCGGTTTGCGTATGCTATCGGGGGAATTGGTTGCTGCCGGGGGTTGCGGAGTGTATCCGGGGGGGGCGGCCGGGAATTCGATTCCGGAAGACATCTCTCCGCAGCATTGAAGAACAAAACGCCTAAATCTTCGTTGTTTCCGAATCAGTTGTGAACTGGCTTCGTCGTAAAGCAGACCCATCGCAGAATTGGCCGGTCCTTGAACTTGGCGGAAAGGACCATGCCTTCCTTGCCTGTAACTCCCAAGAAGTCGAAATCATCTCGCAGATGCCGGGTGCTTTGATCCTCCCCTTTGGTTTTCACTATTTGTTCACCTTATATTGAAATCCTAACCCAACCAATCGAACAAGGGGAGAAGGATATGACGGGGCTCACTCCGGCACAGCAGAGGGTCTTCGAGTTCGTTCGAGGCTTTATCGAACGAAACGGCTATGCGCCTTTCCTTTGAAGAGGTTCGGATGCGCTTCGGGTTCAAGTCGCTCAATTCGGCGCCGCCAAGCACCTAAAGCAGTTGGAGCAACGCGGCTACATCACGACTCCGGGAAATAATCGGAAGCAGGCGATTGACTTGGTGCCGCTTCGGGAAGCTTCGGCCGTAACCATTCCGTTTTGGGGTGTCGTGGCTGCGGGCAATCCAATAGAAGCGGTGGAGGTCCCGGAATCAATCGAGGTGCTGGAAAGCTTTCTGGGAAACGGCAATAACTTCGCCCTGGAGGTCCGGGGAGAGCCCATGATCGAAGACGGAACCCGAAACGGCGACATCCTGATCATCACCCGGCCGCCCCATGCCGGAAACGGCCAGACGGTGGCGGCCCTGGCGGTTTTGCTTGCTGCACAAAAGCGTTTGAGTGCAGACGGCAGGCAGTTGTACCTTTGCAATGTGACGTCTGCGATACGCGGGTTGTTCGCCGTTTCAGGTCTGGAGCCGTTTTTTCAGTTCGTTTCGCGGGATGTGCCCGATATCTGGTGGATGACCTGTGCTCTCGTGTGACAACGGCCTCCGGCCGACGCGCGCCGAACGCCGGGCCGCACGCGCTTGCGGCCGAAACCTTGCAGGGGGCGGAGGAATCATTCCTCCGCCCTTTTCCAAAAACAGGTCCTGCCGATCGATACGCCATGAACATGACCCGGCATCAAACCAAGATCCGTTCGGCATGATTTTCTTGTGCCGGGTTGCCCGGCGAAAAACCTGCGTACCCTTTTAGAAGGTGATTGAGAAACCGGCGCCCACAATGGCTTCGCTGGTGTTCTTGTCCAAGTTCCAGGGAATATCGACCACGGAGCCGAGCACACTGGTGCTTCCGGAGCCGCTCAAATCGAGTTCCTGATAACCCGCCTGGATGAAGGGCTCGACCACGGCTCCCGCGATACGGGTTGTCGCTCCGATGGAGCCCGTGATTCCCCATGTGGTTCCGTCCAGGGAACCTTTGTTCCTCAGCACGTTGATTCCACCGAGCGACGGTGTTCCCAAGGTGGACGAGTAGTCTTCCGTTACAGGACCGCCGAAAGCGGAAAGGCCGCCGCGCAGCGTCCATGTCCCCCTCTTCTGCTCGGCCATGAATTTCATCTTGACGAGGTGTTCGGTGAGGTTCGGGAGCTTGTCGTTGTCGTAGGAGACGATGAGGGATTCGCCAAGCAGTTCGTAGCCCGTATCGAGGGCAAGTCCCAGGGATTCTTCGTTATAGATGAAATCATAGTAGAGTCCGACGGCCACTTTCAGGTCCGGGGACACCTGCTTTTCCACACCGCCGCCGGCTTCAACGGAGAGCTTCTTCTCCTCGTTCTGATAACCCCAGCCGAAACCTTCGCTTGTAAGCGTACTCACCCCGTTGGAGGCAGCGAGCGCTCCCGTACCCGTCCCGTCGCGGGTCTTGTCGAGATAATCCACCCGCACGCTGAACGGAATGGAAAGGGTCTGGGAAACGGGGTACCGAAGCCAGAAATCTCCGCCGAGCTTCCAGCCGCTCACATCGCCCTTGAGCCGGTAAGCTTCGCTTGCACTGTAGGTCGTTCCACCGAGGGCGGCGGAGGCGTCGATGCTCTGTTTCCAGGTGTTGTCACCGCCGAAGAGCGGCCCGCCGCGCACGTCCATCCCGATCCAGGACGGTCCGAAATTGCCGTCGATTCCCAGTTTGAACAGCGCTTCCCAGTAGTTGTCGTCGTAGGGCTTCATAAAGGGGAAAAGCTCGCCGATGAAACCGTTTTCCATTTCCAGGGTCAGGGCGGGGAGCCCGGTGAGAGGACTACCATTATTATCCATCAAGCTGTAGCTGCCCAGGTTGTTGTGGTACTTGTTCGTTTCCTGCACGTATCCGACCTGGATTTCTCCGCCGATCCGCAGGTCACAGCCCAGGGGCTGCCCGTAGATCACCCGGAGGTTGAAGCTGTCCGAATCGCCTGTCATGTTGTAGGAGGAGAGAACGGATGCACTTCCCAGGCCCTCGATACTTCCGGAAAGCGTTTGGTCGCCGTCGTAGTCCGCGCGCTGACCGGTGTATTTGAAGAAGAACCCGAGCCGTCCGGCCCCGGCGGGCAACGTCGCGCCGAGTTGTGTGCTGTAGTCCCACATGTCCCCGGATGAATTCCACGAACCGTCGGCGCTGACCGCATTTGTTGAATTACCCAGGATGCTGATCGGGCCGCTGAGGTTGCCGCTCCAATTGAGATCCGACACGTCGTGGTAGGCGAACCTTGCGTCCCAGTAGTATTTGACCCCGGTACCGTTACCGTCCACGATCTTGGTCGGCAAGGTGAGAAAATCCGATTCATCGGAAATCAGGCCGTATGGATCGCCCATACCCGCCATACGCCCTTCCCATGCAAACGCACCGCTCGACAGCCCCGCTATCATCGATGCGGCCAGAAGGAAGCTGAAGAGAATCAGCCCCGTCCTTTTGTTCGGATCCAATGTTCCCTGTATTCTCCTTTGCATCTTTCCTCCTCCTACCATAGAAATACATGTGCAACTGTGGTTGGAAATCGGCGTCGGCATGAAACCATCCGCAGGCGAATGCCTGCCCTGGCGCAGGAAAACGCCGTGCCCCTACCTCGCCTCGTGTAATCGTGGGCAAGGCCGGTCCGCTCGTCTGCGATTCTATCCCCAGCGCGGTAGGCCGCCGCCGTAGCGCTCCGGCCTTCGCTTCGGCTTATGGTCTTTACGCTTAAGTGATAGATCGCCACCCCGCTTTTCTCTTTTTTCCTTTGGCGTAAAACCGCTTTTGGGGTGTCGGGGGCGGTACGCCCCTGACCGCACGGCAAACGCAGCTTGCATAAGTGCGCTCTTCACACGGCAAACGGCCTCAAAGACCCCACCACACGAACAGCCATCCCCCTACCACAATTTATTGGCGTACCGCGGCGTACCGGAAAAATATTGTGGGAAATATTGGACGCTAAGAAGGAAAATGCTTTGGAAACCAGCGGACTACAGAAAAAGGAACAATCGTGGCTGAGAATAGACTGAAAAAAGCTTGAGCTGGGGTCTACAAGCACTGGAAGGAGTTGGGCGGCGTGAAGCTCTGGGGTTCTCTGTTTTTTCCGTCTAGGGAGAGCTCTATGAGCATTTATTCGGTAAAAGGGAAGGGCTTCCGGTACGACTTCATGTTGAAAGGGGAAGAGGTACACGGAAGCATGGTTCAAAACGAAAAAGGCCGCTCAGGCAGCCGAGGCAAAAAGAAAGGAGGAGCTGGAAAGTCAAAGACCGGAAACGGAGGAGCAGTCACCGAAAGAACCAGTAGCATCGGCGACAGAGGAGACCAAAACAGGCACAACCTTTTGGACTTGGTTAACCTGCGTCTCGATTTCATCAGCACCTACAAGACTCCGTCTTATTACGTGACAACAGGTACCTGTTCAAACGGCTGGTTCGAAGATGGGGGCGGATGAGCGTGGACAAGATCACCGGCATGGAAGTTCAAAAATTCATCCTGGAGCGGGCAAAGCAGGGGCATTATGCCGCCAATTATGACCTGAGGCTTCTGAAAGCCCTTTTCAATCACGGCATCCAGCATAAGCTCCTCGCCGAAAACCCGGTTCGAAATGTCCCATTTCTGCCGGTCGAAAAAAGGGCAAAGTACGTTCCCCCGCCCCAGGATATCGACAAGATCATAGCGCTTGCCGATCCCGATACTCAGGACTACCTGTGGACTATTCGTGAGACAATGGGGCGTATGGGTGAGATTAATCGACTGACCTGGGATGATGTCGATCTGAAAAACCGGACGGTGACGCTCTATACTCGAAAAAAGCAAGGTGGGCACCTCACTCTACGCCGGGTTTCTATGACAAAGCAGCTCTTCGAGGTTTTAAACCACAGATGGGCCGGACGCGATCCTAAAGTGCCATGGGTATTCTGGCATAAATACCGCTGTCGAAAAACCGGTGAGATCAAGACAGGGCCGTATATCGACAGAAAGAGCTTCATGAAAACGCTCTGTGAGAGGGCAGAGGTCCGGTACTTCAGGTTCCACGCCATGAGGCATTCGGGAGCTTCACTCATGGATTGCAACAACGTCCCCATTGCCGCGATCCAGAGAATTCTGGGCCACGAAAACCGGACGACCACGGAAATCTATCTGCCGGTATAGGCGATATTGAAAAGGCTGCGATTGCCGTTTACGAGCATGCCCGGCAAAATTCTCACACAGATTCTCACACAAAAAGAAACGGGACCGCGAATCAGATTTCGGAGTCCCATTCAAGTACGCAGATTCATTGATTAAATGATGGAGCCGGCGATGGGATTTGAACCCGCGACCTGCTGATTACGAATCAGCTGCTCTGCCACTGAGCTACGCCGGCCCGATGCTTGTAAGGCCATGCTGCGTATGGTTTCGCAGACGTTGTTCCCTTTTGGGGAGCACTTCAAAATATCGGGGAAGAGCGCATGGTCTGTGTGCCGTTTTGCGCACTCTTTTTGCCACGAAATCTTCCCCCGTCCGAGAAAGGCAGAATAATAGCAATCGGTCGTCGTGCTGTCAAACGCCGTTTATCGTGGGAGCGGCGTGATCGTCGTTTTGCGGGCGGCGGTGCCGGCGCCAGTTGCAGTTGTCCAAGGTCTGAATCTAGCCGGGGGAGCTTCCCGGTTGCCGGTGTCCGGTCTCTCGGCAATCCTATGGCCTCTGTGTGCCGGGCCTCTTGGCACGGGCGGCGCGGGGGAGGGGGCCTTTATTTCGATTTTTTGTTTCCGATGGGAATGAAATCGATTTCGAATATCAGCAGGGAATTCGGCGAAATGAGAGTGCCCGCCTCTGGCGCCGAAGGTGCGAAGGCTTTGCATTTTGCTCCCGGCTTCATGCGCTGCAGGACCCCCTCCGGCTTTTGATCACCCGCTGGAAAGCCTTTTCTTTTTCGATGTTTTTGGCGGCCCGTTGCGGGCGGCGGGTTGCAAAAATCCGCCGGAGCTTCACGGCAATTCCCCAAGGAATCGATTCCTCAAGGAGCTGGCTTCAGGCCTTGTGGTGACGGAAGCGGCATGGCTTTTTGGATAAGAATTATCTTATATATGATATATTACTGTTATTGTAGGTAAGAACGGATTTAGCTTGACAATATGCAAACATTCGCATATTCTGATTATGAAATATTGATTCGAGCTGGCTGTCTATTCGTCCCACACTAACGATGAGAGGCAAATATGCCTGAAAAACCGGATGCTTTGCCGGAAACCGAGCACCTCCAGCGCGCCGCCGACATCCTTCGAACAGTTGCTCACCCGGCACGGCTCAGGATCATAGATTTTCTCGAACATGGAGAAAATTCGGTGTCCGAGATCTGCAGGCGGCTCGATGCGCCTCAACCCTATGTGTCGCAGCAGCTCAATATCATGAAGGCCAAGGGGGTCCTGGCTTCCAGGCGAAACGGCACGCAGGTTTACTACTCCATCGCCAATCCGAATGTCGTGGAGGTCATCCATTGTGTCCGCAGGCACGGAGGAGCTTGTGCGACCACGGAAAATGCGTGTGAAGTCCTGCTCCATTCCCCCGAGGCGTGAGCAGGGTGACGATTGGAGGCGACGGTCACGAAGATAGAAATGTTCTTTCGGTCGCGATGCCCGCTTTATAACAGTTGGTGATGTAAATCAAAGATTCCGGAGGCAAGTACCATGGCAAAAGCAGAAGCATTGAAGTTCGAAGAAAAACCGGCCGCCGCTCCTGCTCCCGAGCAGGAATCCTGCACTTTCATATGCAGCCGCGATACTCTCGATGGTGCCTACCCGGCGCTCATCCTGAGCATAAACGCGAAGAGGCTGGGAATGGATTCGGCCGTATTTTTCACTTTCATGGGGATCAATGTCATCCGCAAGGGAGGGGCCGCCAGGCTCAAGTTCGTTCCGAACGGAACGATGGGGGCCATCCCCGGCATGTCGAGCGTCGCCACCCGCATGATGAAAAAGAAAATAGACGGAGCGGGGATTCCGACCGTAGAGGAACTGATGGAAGTGGCCCAGTTGGAAGGGGTGCGATTCATCGCCTGCAAGATGACCATCGATATGATGGGGCTTTCCGAAAGCGACTTCATCGACGGCGTGGAAATCAACACCGCGGAGGACTACCTCAAGCACGCGCGCAACTGCAAGATCAACATGTTTACCTAGCACCGGGCCGTTCCGGCAGCGTCCATCGCTCGGCATCAACGCGCCGGTGGCGTGCGGCCGGCTCGGGGGGGGAGTGCGAGGGGGGCCTTCCTGGGCTCCTTTGAAATACCGGCACGAATGCTGATTGCCTTTACAGCAAAAAAGGCGACTCGACCCATTAAGGGGGGAGCGCCTTTTTGCTGTGGCTTATAGGATGAACGGACCGGAACCGGCCGGCAATTCTCAGCCGGTGGCCTTTTTCCCGCCTGCGCGCAGTTGTTCGATTTCTGCGTGGATGTCGCAGTTCAGGATTGCCGCGGTTTTTTCCTCCATTTCCCGTTTCGTTCTGAAAGTCCAAGAACTCGTGTCGGAAAAGCAGTAAATGGCCAATTCACATTCCTTGCATCGTTCCATATTCATCCCCCTTTGGACTCCTGCTCCGGCTCTCCGATTTTCCGGCCCCGGTTTTTCGAAGCGCACCTGAGATAACCGTCCCATTCCAGGGGCAGCAGATATTTCTTCTTGCTGTTGCACTCTTTGCAGGCGGTGACCGTGTTTCCCCTGGTCGACTTGCCGCCGCGCACCAGCGGCACAACGTGGTCCATGGTCAGCTCCGACGGCGGGACCGGCCGGCCGCAGTAATGGCAGACGCCCCTGGCCAACTGGCGTTTCCACCACTGTGACCTGCGGAGCACCTGCGCCTTCTCTTTTTCTTTTCGGAGTTGCTCGGGCGATACGGCTACAGTGAAGCACGGGTCCCGCCCGAGCGTTTCCACGGAATCCAACCGGACTGCTCCTTCCTCCGGAAGGCTCACGCCCTACTCCTTGGGCGACCTTATCGCAATGTAGAACGTGTTCCCGGACCGCTTCACCAGCAGAAGCAAGGTTTCGTTTTTCTTCATCTTTTCGATGATCTGCCTGTAGTCCCGGATGTTTTGGACCTTCTGGCGGTTTACTTCCTTCACCACGTCGCCGGTGCGCAGCCTGGCTTCGCCGGCCGCACTGCCGGGCTTGATTTCGGTAATCACGACGCCGGATTCATTTTCGTCGATTCCGTACCTCTGGGCAAGCTCGGGCGTGATATTCTGGACGGTGATGCCCCAGGCGCTCTCGCTCTTTGCCCCCGCCGCTTTCTTGGTGCCCAGCTCTTCGGGCATCGTCCCGATGGTCACCTTGATCTGCTGCGGTTTGCCTTCGCGGATCACGTCGATGGTCGCCGCGCTCTTGGGGGCCATGGCGGCCACCGTGCGCGAGAGCATATGGGCGTTTTCGACCGTTTTGCCGTTGAGCGACTTGATGATGTCGCCCCGCTTGATCCCCGCCTTTTCTGCAGGGCCGTCGGGCACCACGTCGGCCACGATGACTCCGCTGGTTTCCTTGATGCCGAAAGAATCCGCAAGGTCAGGAGTGATGTCCTGGATCATGATGCCCAGCCAGCCGCGGATCACCTTCCCGGTTTTGAGCTGCGGCAGGATTTCCTTGGCGATGTTTATGGGCGTGGCGAAGCCGATGCCCTGGCCCTGGGCGACGATGGCGGTGTTGATGCCTACCACTTCGCCCTTCATGTTGAAAAGCGGCCCGCCGCTGTTGCCCGGGTTGATGGCGGCGTCCGTCTGGAGGAAGTCGTCATAAGGACCGGCGCCGATGATGCGCCCCTTGGCGCTGATGATCCCGGCGGTCACCGTGTTGCCGAGCCCGAAGGGGTTGCCCACGGCCATGACCCAGTCCCCGACCCGGATCGCTTCGGAATCGCCGAGCTTGGCCGCTTTGAACTTCTTGCCGTCCACCGTTATTTTGATCAGTGCGATATCGGTTTTAGGATCGCGACCCACCACCTTGGCATCGTATTCCTGGCCGGCGGCCGTTTTGATCTTGATCTCATCGGCCTTTTCCACCACGTGGTTATTGGTGAGAATCAGCCCGTTTTCGTCGATGATGAACCCGGAACCAAGTGCGTGGGTCTTCATCTGCGTCTGATTGTCACCGAAAAAGCGCTTGAACTCGTCTCCGAAAAATTCCTTGAAAGGGGAATTGGGACCCATGAAGGGCGACATGGGGCTTTCCTTCAGGGTCTGGGTGGTGGAAATATTGACCACGACGTCTTTTAACGACTCGGCCAGATCCGCAAAACTGGCAGGACCCTGCGACCCAGCGGGCACCGCAGCGCGGGCGATGTCGGCGGTAAACGCTGAAAATGAGACCACAAGGGCGACCAAACAGAAATATTTAAACTTGCCAAGGGATTTCTCAGGATGGATTCGCATGAAAGCTCCTTTATGAAAATATGGCTAAGCACTGGAAACGGTTATACTTGCTCTATCGGGGAGCGCTGTCAACCAAAAAATGAACCCCCTTAAAGTTGGTCTCCAATCTTCCCCTAGTCAACCCTAACATGTTATGATGAGTGCGGTTGACATTCAATACCTTCCTTAAATTTCAAAGAATTGGTCCAGGTTATGCGTGAAATCAGTCTCTTGGAAGCATGCGACCGGGCGGCGGACATTATCCTGCAGGCCCGTGAAATCGAAAAACTGTACCGTAAGGCGCTCCAGTGCCTGGGCGAAGGCCGCCTGCGCTGCGACATCATGACCCTGGCGACCGAGGCCATCCAGGACGAGCAGCTCAGCAGCGAAGTGTTCGTCAGCGATGAAAGCATGGTCAGCTTCCTGTGCGGGGTCTGGATCCAGTTCCTGCTGGTGGAAGTCGCCGGGGTCAAGAAAGACAAGCTCAAAACTCTCGCCAAGAAAGCTTTTCCCACCGTGTTGGGAGATAACTCCGTCCATTGAGGTCAAGCCGGGAAATCTCGGCAACTCTCATCTTTGTATGCAGCGTCATGAATAATAGCGCACCTTGAGTGTGCGGGGCCTTCTTTACGCCCGCCGTTTCCTATGCCGGATGGCGGGCACGATGAAGCTCGTGCCCGCCCTGCACGTTTTTCTATTGATGTACAGCCATTTTCATTCCACGTTCGATATCTCAGGGTGGATAACTATCTTGAATACGGCTTGATATAGCGCCTATCTATTACCATAGATACCATCCTATCTATTATGAAGCATAGCTTATGTCGGGACTATATGCCCGAGACGCCCACCTCTATTATTTTACACATACTATTGATTTGACTGATAAAACAGGATTATGACAAAATCTCCAATTTTTTCTTGCATCGGATCGCCGGTTGAATTATTTTTGAAAAAATTCAGCAACAGCTTCCAATGGCTATTCGAGGACATTATCGCTCAAAGGATAATCACTCCTTATTCCGTAGTGAGTTTCAAAATCATCCTGAATCGGCTAATCCAGGAGTACCGCCCTTTTACACCTGGCACATGTGTGAAAGAGCTTCAGGGTTGGGCGAATGACGGATACCATTACACTTCCCAGTTCTATTTATACTTCGATCATTGTACTGAAGTATAGAAGCATGTATTTTTTCGTATCAGATCATTGAGAATAAACAGGTTGAGCCTGTAAGACACAACCGGGTGGATTTAAGGAGCTTTCGATGTTACAGGATAGCTTGAAGTGCTCGGTCCATTCTGTTCGCCTGCTGGTGATTACACTATTTGTAATCTGCATGGCTCTGCCGTGTGTCGCTTGGGGGGATTCCGGCTGTCCGACGGGCATGCAGGCCTATTGGCACCTGGATGAAGGGGCCGGTTCCGTCGCCGTGGACGATTCTTTCGGGGCCAACCATGCCGTCTGCGCGGGGGCCTGTCCCCAAACCGTGAGCGGGGAGATTTTCAACGCAAAGCAGTTCGACGGCAGTTCGACGGGACTCAGCGCTCTGGGTGATTCTTTCAATTGGAATTCGGGCACCAGTTTTTCCGTCGAATTCTGGATGAAAAAAACCGGATGCACTTCGTCCAATGAGGTCATCGTCGGCAGAAACGGCGCCTCACTGCACTGGTGGGTCGGAGTTTCCTGCCCCAACGGCGGGGCGGCGCAGTTCGCATTGATCGACAATGCGGGTAATTTTTCCACTGCCATTGGGACCCGCAACCTGGCCGATGGAAAATGGCATCACGTGGCGGCGATCAGCGATGCCGCCGCCAAAAAGCTTCTCATCTACGTGGACGGTGCGCTTGAAGCGCAGGCGGCCACGGCCTACACGGCCGGTTTCGCGGCGATCAACACCACCCTGGATATCGGCTGGCTCAACCTGGATGAGGGATACCATTACTCCGGGGCGTTGGATGAGGTGGGCATCTATGATCGCAGTCTTACGGAGACCGAAATCCGCAGCCACTATTACCTGGCCCGGAGTTACTGCCCGGACTGCTCCGCCCCCGTAAAAATCATGCCTGTGGGGGATTCCATAACCAGGGGGATGAATTCCGGGACCAGTCCCGATACGAGCGACTACTGGATATCCTACCGCAGGCAGTTGTGGTCCCAGTTGACGGGGGCCGGCTATAGCATCGATTTCGTGGGAAGCGTTCAGGACGGTTCGGCGTACCCGGATTTCGACCACGACAACGAAGGACACGGGGGATATGCCGCATCCCAGGTGGCCGATGAGATCGGCGGTTGGCTGGCAAGCCAGCCGCCCGACGTCATCCTGCTCCATAT
>LUZZ01000422.1 GCA_001603845.1 Syntrophobacterales bacterium Delta_01
CCGGGACCGGTGCCGCCATCCGGGACATCCTGAAAATTTTTGAAAAAAGCCCGTATCCCATTACCGCCACCCTGTTTCCGGTGGCCGTACAGGGGCCGGACGCCCGGCATGAGATCGCCGAAGCCGTCGCCGCGGCAAATGCTCTCAGCACCGAGTACCAGTGGGACCTGCTGATCGTCGGCCGGGGAGGGGGAAGCCTCGAAGACCTGTGGCCGTTTAACGAGGAGATCGTTGCACGGGCGCTGGCCGGGTCGGTCCTTCCGGTCATTTCGGCGGTCGGGCACGAAATCGATTTTACCATATCCGACCTTGCGGCCGACATGCGCATGCCGACCCCCACGGCGGCGGCCGAATGGGTGGTGGGCTGCCTGGAAAAATTCCACCGCGACCTGTATGGCTGCCGCGACCGGATGGCGCACGTGCTGGAGCAGCGGCTTGAAACCCTGAGGTTCCGGCTGAAGTTCCTGGAAAGCCGGCTTCTCCATCCCGGAAGGCGAATCGAGGATTTGAAGCTGGCCGTTGACGACCGCGTCGAAAGATTGACGATGGCCCTGGGCCGGCGGCTGGAAAGATGCTGGACGGCGCACGCCCACCTGAGGGACCGGCTGCTCTACCTGAACCCCGAGGCGCTGATACTCAAGGGGCGCGCCGACCTCGACCGGTTGTGCAAGGAACTGGTGCTGCATCACCACCGGATTTTGGACGGCTACCGGCTCGAATTCCAGCGGGCGGCCTCCCGCCTGGAAACGCTCAGCCCCCTGTCCGTGCTGAACCGCGGCTACTCCATCACGTACCGGGCGGCGGACGGCAAAATCCTCAGAAACGCGAACGAAACGGCGCCGGGGAAGAAAGTGGTGGTAAAGCTTGCCGAAGGACGGCTGGAGTGCCTGGTCGAAAAGACGGGCATGAACGGTTAAAATTGAGGAAAGGGAAACCGTGGCTGCGAAAAAAAGCGACCAGTTTGAAAATGCATTGAAAAAGCTCCAGGATATCGTGGAAAAACTGGAAAAAGGAGACCTGCCCCTGGAAGCGGCGATGGAATATTTCTCGGAGGGCATGCGGCTCGCCCAGGTTTGCCACAAGAAGCTGGAAGAGGCGGACAAGAAGGTGCGCATGCTCGTGAGGGACCAGGACGGCGGTTGGACGGCGGCCCCGTTCGAGGCGCCCGCGTCGGGTCCGGGCGGCCAGGGTGGAGAGAGCAAGTGAAATATGCACATATTTGTAGTTGGAATTCGTATTGCATGCGTGTTAGTATGCCATCCCACGGGGTATTTTCGCGGGGGCTATCTAAAATTCGATATAATTTAGCGATGTTATCCATAAGAATAGAAAATCAGAATCCGTGTGCGGGAGAATATTCATGCACGCGGGCGGACGGCTGTCATGCCCGAATTTGAACTGAAGGCATATCTGGCCCAACGTAAGCAGTTGATAGATTCGGCGCTCGAAGACCTTTTTCCGATTCCTTCGGGGCTCCAGAAAAAGGTGGTCGAGGCGGCGCGCTATAGTCTTTTTGCCGGAGGCAAGCGCCTTCGTCCCATCCTGTGCCTTGCTGCGGCCGACGTTGCGGGCGGTCCGATCGAACCGGTGATCCCGGCGGCCTGCGCGCTCGAAATGATCCACACCTACTCGCTCATCCACGACGATCTGCCCGCCATGGACAACGACGATTTCCGGCGCGGCGTTCCGACCAACCACAAGGTCTTCGGCGAAGCCATCGCCGTTCTGGCCGGGGACGCATTGCTTACCGAAGCTTTCGAGTTCCTGGCGGCGGGCGCCGGCAACGGGGTGCCTCCGGACCGTGTCCTGGAAGTGATCCGCATCGCCGTGAGGGCTTCGGGCTACCGGGGCATGATCGGCGGCCAAATGATCGACCTGGAATGCGAGAACCGCAAAGTAGACCTTGCCACGGTCGAATACATGCACGTCCACAAGACGGGAGCGCTGCTTTCGGGATCCCTGGAAATCGGGGCGATCCTGGGCGGTGGGGACGATCCGCTTTTGAAGGCGATGAAAAACTACGGCCACCACCTGGGGCTCGCTTTCCAAATCACCGACGATCTGCTGGATGTGGAAGGGGACGCAACCCTTATGGGCAAGACTCCGGGTTCCGACCAGGCCAAGAACAAGATGACCTATCCGGCCCTGCTCGGCGTAGCCCAGTCCCGGGAAGCCGCCGCGGAGCACGTAAACCGCGCCCTGGAGGCGCTGGAGTCGTTTGACGAGAAGGCCGAACCGTTGCGGGCCATCGCCAAATACCTGCTCGTGCGGAAAGCTTGAGCGCCAAAATGATCTTGACTTGGCTCCTCAAAACTTAATATTAACGGCTGAAGGCAGTCGGGTTTCAAGATGAAGGGGTTGAAATTGAAAAAGAAAACGAGCCTGCTTTCACAGATCCAAACCCCATCCCAGGTGAGGAATCTGTCCAGTCAGCAGCTCACTGAACTGGCCCAGGAAATCCGCGACCGCATCATCACCACAGTCGCCGAAAACGGTGGACATCTAGCCCCCAGTCTCGGGGTAGTCGAACTGACCCTGGCCATCCATTATGTCTTTGACGCCACGCAGGACCGGATCATATGGGACGTCGGGCACCAGGCGTACGCCCACAAGCTGCTCACGGGCAGGCAGGATCAATTCCACACTCTGCGCCAGTTCGGGGGGATCAGCGGTTTTCCCAAAAGGGCCGAGAGCCGGTGTGATGCCTTCGATACGGGCCATTCGGGCACGTCGATTTCCGCCGGCCTGGGGATGACGGTCGCCAATGACCTCAAGCAGAGTTCGGCGCGGGTCGTTTCGGTGATCGGAGACGGCAGCATGACCGGCGGGATAGCCTTCGAGGCCATGAACCACGCCGGGGACCTGGCCAAAAACCTCATCATCGTCCTGAACGACAATGAAATGTCCATCTCGCCCAACGTGGGGGCGCTTTCGTCGTTTTTAAGCCGCAAGCTTTCCGGCAAGACCCTGATGTATCTCAAGCGCGAGATGGAGAACTTTCTCAAATCCCTGCCGAGTCTCGGCCCGAACATCCTGCAGATGCTGCGGCGAAGCGTCGATTCCTTCGTCAGTTTCTTCACTCCGGGGATGCTCTTCCAGGCGCTGGAGATCCACTACATCGGCCCCATCAACGGGCACCGGCTCGACAAGCTGATCAACGCCTTCGAAACGGCCCGCGACGTGGAGGGCCCCGTGCTGATCCACGTGCTCACCCACAAGGGAAAGGGCTACGAGCCGGCCGAAAAGGACCCGACGAGCTTCCACGGCCTGGGGCCGTTCGACGTGCGCACCGGCAAGGGGCTGAGCGCGTCGGCGTACCAGTCGTATACGAAGATATTCGGGAAAACCATGACCAAGCTGGGCGAGTCGGACCCCACCATTGTGGGCATAACGGCCGCCATGCCCCAGGGAACCGGGCTGGACTGCTTCGGCAAGAGATTTCCCGAACGCTTTTTCGACGTCGGCATCGCCGAACAGCACGCGGTGACGTTTGCGGCGGGGCTGGCCTCGCAGGGGTTCAAACCCGTGGTGGCCATCTACTCGACGTTTATCCAGCGCGCCTTCGACCAGGTCCTGCATGACGTCTGCCTGCAGAACCTTCCGGTAACGTTCGCCCTGGACCGGGGCGGGATCGTGGGCGAAGACGGCCCCACCCACCACGGGCTGTTCGACATGTCCTTCCTGCGCTGCATCCCCAACATGGTGCTGATGGCGCCCAAGGACGAAAACGAGCTGCAGCACATGCTGAAGACCGCGGTCGAACACGGCGGCCCGGCGGCCCTGCGCTACCCGAGGGGAGACGGGCTGGGGGTGACGCTCGACGAAGAGCTTGTCTGCCTTCCCATCGGGAAGGGCGAAGTGCTGCGCGAGGGATCGGACCTGCTCCTCGTGGGCATCGGTTCGACGGTGGCGACCTCCATGGAGGCGGCAACGCGGCTGGAGGCCGCCGGGATCAGTGCGGCGGTCATCAACGCCCGCTTCGTAAAGCCGCTGGACCGGGAGCTGATCGTTTCGTGGGCGAAGAAGACGCAGTGCGTGATCACCGTCGAGGAAAACGCGCTCCAGGGCGGTTTCGGCAGCGCAGTGCTGGAAGCGTTCCAGGAAGAGGCGTTCTACCCCAAGGCCTTCACCCGGCTGGGTGTGGGCGATGAATTCGTCCCGCACGGGAAGCAGGACATCCTGAGAGGCCTATGCGGAATCGACGCCGATGCCATCGAGAGCGCGGCGCACCGGATGATAGATTCCCGCCATGGCAAAATCCTTCACGCGATTGGACAAACTGCTTGTAGATAGGGGTTTGGTTCCTAGTCGCGAACGCGCCCAGGCATTGATTCTTGCCGCAAAAGTCCTGGTAAACGGCCAGGTCCTGACCAAGGCCGGCCAGAAGATCGCCGAAGACTGCGAAGTCAGGGTCATCGAGGAGGCCGTTCCCTACGTGAGCAGGGGCGGGCTGAAGCTCGAACACGCGCTTCGGACCTTTGCCGTGGATGTTTCGGGCATGGCGGCGCTGGACGTGGGGGCTTCCACCGGCGGCTTCACCGACTGCCTGCTCTCGTTCGGAGCGCGCCGGGTGTACGCGGTCGATGCCGGCTACGGACAGCTTGCCTTAAAACTCAGAAACGACCCGCGGGTGGTGGTGCTGGAGCGGCAAAACATCCGCTACCTGGCGCCCGAAAAGATTGCGGAACCGGTCCAGGTCGTCACCATCGACGCTTCCTTCATTTCCCTCAGGATCGTAATCCCCGCCGTGATAAAGTTCATGGCCCCCGAAGCGCTCCTTCTGGCATTGATCAAGCCCCAGTTCGAGGCGGGCAGGGAGCAGGCGTCGAAAGGGGCGGGGGTCATACGGGACCCACGGATACACGAGAGCGTGTGCGCTTCCATCTCCGATTTCACGCGGGAGCTGGGGTTCCGGGTCCTGGGCATTACCCCGTCGCCCATTCTCGGCCCGAAGGGAAACCGCGAATTCCTGATGGCGGCGGTCCTGCAGCCGGACAATCCCGGGTAGATCATAACGGCCGGCTGCCTGGTTTCGGCCGCGCACATCTCTTGGAAACCACGGAATCACTACTTCGATGCGAATCAATATTGTTTTTGTGGGGAAAACGGGGTTCAGGGACATCGAATCGGCCATCGAGCGCTACGTCGAACGGCTGACGCACTATTGCCCGGTGCAGGTCCATTACGTGAAGGCCGAAAAGATCGCGCCCGGGATCAAAGACGAAGTGGTGATGGGCCGAGAGGGGGAGCGCATCGCGAAGCTTGCCGGCCGCAAAGGGCACCTCGTCGTTTTGGACAGGGCGGGGCGGGAGTTCGATTCGCCGAGCCTTGCCGGTTTTGTGCTCAAGCTCATGGAATCGGGCGTGCCGGAATTGTGGCTGGCGGTGGGCGGACCGCTGGGGATATCGGACGAGCTTCGCAAAAACGCCGACGGCGTGCTATCGCTTTCCAGGATGACGTATGCCCACGACGTCGCGCGCCTGGTGCTCGTCGAACAGCTCTACCGCGCCTTCACGATCATAAAGGGGGAACCCTACCACAAATAGGCGGAGTCGAAAACTGCGGGGGGGGGGAGCCGGTCCCTGTGCGGGCGAAAACCGGGGCACGGAAGGCATGCTCGGAAATGGCACCGGCAGACCGGCGGTTAGCACGGTGTGGAATGGAACTCCCGGCTTAACCGCAACGATCTGCGCTGTTCGATGCGGCGGCGCCCGATGGCCCGGCCGGGGCTAGACCGCAATTACTTCGGTGACCTCGGGAACTTCCTGCTTGACGATTCGTTCGATACCGGACTTCAGGGTCATCTGGCTCATCGGGCAGCCGTGACAGGCCCCTGTCAGGCGGACTTTGACCTGGGTCCCCTGGACGTCGATCAATTCGACGCTTCCGCCGTCTTTTTCGAGCATGGGTCTGATTTTGGCCAGCGCCGCTTCTACTTTTTCCCGCATTTTGATCCTCCTGGAATATTCTATGGTGCGAATTTGCCGAGCAGATCGGCCAAGATACCACACGGGCTGAAAAGGGAAAGCAAAATCCGGCCCGTAGTGGATTTTCCTCGTCCTCAGGCCCCCGCGTTTTTTGAACACGGGAATCGAATTGCAATTTAATATCGGTTTGGATAAAATGTCTTAACCTTCCTAATAGTTTAGCTTATTATCCGCAAAATTTC